>DATGFB010000429.1:0-4962 GCA_035309605.1 Jatrophihabitantaceae bacterium | reverse complement strand
CTCCCTCCCATGACAGGAAGAGCGCCAGCGTGACGATGAACGAGGGAATGCCCAGCCGCGCGACCAGCACACCGGAGTACGTGCCGACCGTGACGCCGATCGAGACGGCGAGGAAGAACGCGAGCGGCTCGTGATGGTTCGTCGCTCCGGTCAGCAGGAGGATCAGCCCGAGAGCCACGATGAGCGGCGCCGTGATCATCCGATTGAGCACGCCGAGCACGATCGCGCCCGCCATGCCAACGACCAGCAGCGCGTACACGTAGTCGCCGACGGCCTTGTGCAGGTCACCGGACGAGAGGCTCTGCGCGGCGAACGCGGCACACATTCCGGCGGTCGTGCCGGCGGACAGGTCGATCTCGCCGAGCAGCAGGTAGAAGACGAGGCCGAGTGCGATGAACGCGATGAACGACGCCTGGCTGGCCAGGTTCGCGGCATTGTTCCGGCTCAGGAAGTCCGTAGTCGTGCTCGCGAAGATGACGACGAGCACGATCAGGCCGAGGATGGACGGCAAGCCGCCCGGGTCGCCGCTGCGCAAGCGGCCCACGTACTCGCGAATCGCGCCATCCACGCCGCGAGGGCTGATGTCGGCCTGGAAGAGTGCCCGCGCGTCGGCCTCGTGCTCGGTGTCCGAGTCGGGTGCGCCCTCGGCAGGGCCGGCGCTGACGTTCTCGGTCATGTCGGCCCCCTCACGCGCTCTGTGCCGCGGTGGCAGCGGACAGGCCGATGTCGCCGCTGCGGCCCGACGTGATGAGCTCGACGAGTTGGGTCGTGCTGGTGTCCTTGCGCATCACCTCGGCAGCGATCCGGCCGAGGTACAGCGCGTCGACGCGGTCCGCGACCTCCATGACGTCGTTCATGTTGTGCGAGATGAGCACGACGCCGATGCCGTTGTCGGCCAGACGCCGGACGAGGTCGAGCACCTGCCGGGTCTGCGCGACGCCGAGTGCCGCCGTGGGTTCGTCGAGGACTACGACCTTGCCGTTCCAGAGCACCGCCTTGGCGATGGCGACGGTCTGCCGCTGTCCACCCGAAAGGCGCGACACGACCTGACGGACCGAGTTCACGGTGCGGACGGACAGCCCGGTGAGTGTCTCGCGCGCCGCGCGTTCCATCTGGCCGTCGAGCGAGAACGGCCCCCAGCGCTTCTCGCGGCCGAGGAACATGTTCTGCGTGATGTCGAGGTTGTCCGCGAGCGCGAGGTCTTGGTAGACGAACTCGATGCCCAGCGCCGACGCCTGCGCCGGCGAGTGGATCTTGACCGGCTTGCCTTCCCAGAAGATCTCACCGGAGTCCATCGGGTAGATGCCCGCGACGCACTTGATGAGCGTCGACTTGCCCGCGCCGTTGTCACCGACCAGCGCGGTCACCTCGCCCGGATAGACGGCGAAGTCGACGTCGTGCAACACGTGCACGGGGCCGAATGTCTTGTTGACTCCTACCAGCTTGAGGATCGGATCGGTCACTCGCAGCTCCTTGCTCGGGCGCGCAGCTGAACCGGCCTGCGACGCGGGACGCGGACATGCACAGGCTTGCGCGCAACGGCGGGGCGGGCAAGGGAGCCCGCCCCGCCGCTCGTTCGCGATGCCTGTCGGGTCAGCTGATCCCGGCCGCGGTGCAGTCGGCCGCGTAGGCGCCGGTGCAGATCTGGGCGGCAGTGAGCGCGCCCGCCGAGATGACGTCCTTGACCTTGTCCTTCGTGATGACCTCAGGCGTGAGCAGCACTGCCTGCAGCGTGCGGTTGCCCTTCGGGTCCTGGAAGGACTGGAAGGTCAGGCCGGCCGATGCCGGGTCCTTGCCCGTGGCCAGCGCGATCGCGAGCTTGGACGCCGCTGCCGCCTCGTCCTTGACGTTCTTGAAGATCGTCAAGCACTGGTCACCGGAGAGGATGTACTGGATGCCCTGCACTGTGGCGTCCTGACCGGTCACCGGGATCTTGAGGTTGTGCTGCTTCAGCGTCGAGATCGCCGCGGCAGCGATGCCGTCGTTGGCCGCCAGCACGCCCTGGACACTCGGGTCCTGGGTGAAGGCCTGCTGGAAGTCGGTAGCCGCGACCGTGTTGTCCCAGCCCTTGACGTCGACCTCGACCTTGGGCTTGACACCCTTGGCGTCGAGAATCTTGTGCGCACCGGCCTTGAACAGCACGGCGTTGTTGTCGATGTCCGTGCCGCCGTTGAGCTGGATGATGTTCGGATTGGTCCCGTGACCGGCGGCGGTGAGGCAGTCGAGCAGGCCCTGGCCCTGCAGCTCGCCGACCTTCTCGTTGTCGAACGAGACGTAGTAGTCAGCCGAGCCGCCCAGGTTGACGCGGTCGTAGTCGATGACCTTGACGTTGGCGGCCTTGGCCTGCTGCTCGACGCTGATGCCCGTCGCCGGGTCGGCCGGGTCGATGAGCAGGACCTTGACGCCCTGCGTGATCATCGACTGGGCGTCGGCGACGAACGTGGACGCTGAGCCGTGCGCGTTCTGGATCGTCGCCTTGACGCCCGCGGCGTCGAACGCCGCCTGGAGGAGCGGCTGGTCGTAGAGCGTGTAGCGGTTCGATGTTGTGGTGTCGGGCAGGATCACGCCGACGACGGGCTTGCCGCTGCCGCCGCCGCCGGAACCGCTGGTCGACGTCTTGCTCTTACTGGAACTACAAGCACTGATTGCGACGGCGGCCACGACCCCGATCGCCACCACGCTGAGCACGCTCTTGCGCATGGGCAGGTTCGCCTTTCCGGTGACAGGGCCCCCGCCGGGAACTCCGGCCGTGCGCCCCTTACGAATGTTGTGCGCGCGAACTTATCCCAGCTCAGGGCCAAGCCAGCCAAACCGCAACCATTTTGTTACCTGCCGAACAAATACCTGTCACAAGCGGCGCGTACCGCCGCTTACAAGAGGCTTCTGAGGACGTACTGCATGATGCCGCCGTGGCGGTAGTACTCCGCTTCGCCAGGAGTGTCGATGCGGACCGTGGCGTCGAACTCCTTGCCGTCGGCCGTCACGTGCACGGTCCGCGGTGTCGAGCCGTCGTTGAGCTCCTCGATGCCGGTGATGGTGAACGTCTCTTCGCCGGTGAGCCCCAGCGATTCGGCGGTCTCGCCCTCGGGGAACTGCAGCGGCAGCACGCCCATGCCGATCAGGTTCGAGCGGTGGATGCGCTCGTACGACTCGGCGATCACCGCGCGCGCGCCGAGCAGGGCCGTGCCCTTGGCGGCCCAGTCACGTGAAGAGCCCGAGCCGTACTCCTTGCCGGCGAGGATGACCAGCGGTGTGCCGGCCTCGGCGTAGTGCACCGACGCGTCGTAGATCGTGGTGACCGGCCCGCCGTCCTGGGTGAAGTCGCGCGTGAAGCCGCCTTCGGTGCCGGGCGCGAGCTGGTTGCGCAGCCGGATGTTCGCGAACGTGCCCCGGATCATCACCTCGTGGTTGCCGCGCCGCGATCCGTACGAGTTGAAGTCCTTGCGGTCGACGCCGTGCTCGGTGAGGTAGTGGCCGGCGGGGGAGTCGGCCTTGATCGAACCGGCCGGGCTGATGTGGTCGGTCGTGACCGAGTCGCCGAGCTTCGCGAGCACGCGCGCACCGTCGATGTCGGTCACCGGGGACGGCTCGCGTTGCATGTCGTCGAAGTACGGCGGCTTGCGCACATACGTCGACTGCGCGTCCCACTCGAACGTGGCGCCCTCCGGTGTCGGCAGGCCCCGCCAGCGCTCGTCGCCCGCGAACACGTCGGCGTAGTCCTTGGTGAACATCTCCGACGCGATCGCGTCGTCGATCACCGCCTGTACCTCGGCCGGCGAAGGCCAGAGGTCGTGCAGGAAGACCGGGTTGCCGTCGCTGCCCACACCGAGCGGCTCGGTCGTGATGTCGATGTCCATCGATCCGGCGAGCGCGTAGGCGACCACCAGCGGCGGCGAGGCCAGGTAGTTCATCTTCACGTCGGGGTTGATCCGGCCCTCGAAATTGCGGTTGCCCGACAGCACGCTCACGACGGCCAGGTCTGATTCGTTGACCGCCGCGGAGATCTCGTCCTGCAACGGGCCGGAGTTGCCGATGCACGTCGTGCAGCCGTAGCCGACCAGGTTGAACCCCAACTTGTCGAGGTACGGCGTGAGGCCCGCTCGGTCGTAGTAGTCCATGACCACCTTGGACCCCGGCGCGAGCGTCGTCTTCACCCACGGCTTGCGGGTGAGGCCGCGGTCGACGGCGTTCTTCGCGAGCAGCGCGGCACCGATCATGACCGACGGGTTGGACGTGTTCGTGCACGACGTGATCGCCGCGATCGCGACGGCACCGTGGTCCAGCTCGAAATCGGTGCCGTCGGCGAGCTGTACACGGGTCGGCGTGGATGTGCGCCCGTTGGCTCCGCTCGCCGCTGACGGGACCAGCGCCGCCTCGCTGAAGCTCGGCACGTCCGACGCGGGGAACGACTCGTCCTCGGCCTCGTCGTGCGCGTCCTGCACCGACGACGTGTACGAGCCGAGCGCTTCACGAAACATCTGCTTGGCCGCCTTGAGCGGCACCCGGTCCTGCGGGCGCTTGGGTCCGGCGAGCGACGGCTCGATCGTCGACAGGTCCAGTTCGAGCGTCTCGCTGAACGCCGGCTCGACGGACGCGTCGTGCCACAGCCCGTTCTGCTTGGCGTACGCCT
This sequence comes from Jatrophihabitantaceae bacterium, assembly GCA_035309605.1. Lineage (GTDB taxonomy): Bacteria > Actinomycetota > Actinomycetes > Mycobacteriales > Jatrophihabitantaceae > DATGFB01. The sequence continues at coordinate 332 of DATGFB010000429.1, read as the reverse complement.
CGACGATCGCGACCTGCTCGTCCTTGCGGCCGGTGAAGCGCAGGTAGCGCAACGTCTCGTCGTCGATCGGGAAGATCGCGCACGTCGAGCCGTACTCGGGGCTCATGTTGCCGATGGTGGCGCGGTTCGCGAGTGGTACGGCGCCGACGCCGGGCCCGTAGAACTCGACGAACTTGCCGACCACACCGTGCTTGCGCAGCATCTCGGTGATCGTCAGCACGAGGTCGGTCGCGGTGGATCCTTCCGGCAACTCGCCGGTGAGCTTGAAGCCGACGACGCGTGGGATGAGCATGCTCACCGGCTGGCCGAGCATCGCCGCCTCGGCCTCGATG
>DATGFB010000428.1:0-5109 GCA_035309605.1 Jatrophihabitantaceae bacterium | reverse complement strand
TTTCGACAAGACGGCGAAGATGTTCGAGCGCCAGATGATCGAAATCGCGCCGCTCGCGTACATGCGCGGCCGCACGCTGAATCACGCGTTCATCATTCTCGACGAAGCGCAGAACACGACGCCCGAGCAGATGAAGATGTTCCTGACCCGGCTCGGCTTCGAATCGAAGATGGTCATCACCGGCGACATCACGCAGATCGACCTGCCCGGCGACACGAAGAGCGGCTTGCGCGTCGTACGCGAGGTTCTCACTGACATCGAGGACGTCGCGTTCACCACGCTCACCAGCACCGACGTGGTGCGGCACCGGCTCGTCGGCGAGATCGTCGACGCGTACGAGCGCTACGACCGGCGGGACGAGCCGTCATCGCCTGCAGCCGCGAAGCGGCCCCGGCGATAGCCGGCGACATGAGCATCGAGGTCAACAACGAGTCCGGCGTCGACGTCGACGAAGCGACACTCGCGCGGCTGGGCCGGTTCGTCCTCGATCGCCTCGGCATCGATCCGCTCGCGGAGCTGTCGGTCGTGTTGCTGGACGTGCCGGCAATGACCGCGCTGCACGTGCAGTGGATGGACCTGCCCGGTCCGACCGATGTCATGGCGTTCCCGATGGACGGTGCGGACGTGCCGTCCGATCGCATTGACCCGTCGGCGCCGCCGGGGAGCGGACCGCACCGCGGCGAGGCGTTGCTGGGTGACGTCGTGTTGTGTCCGCAGGTCGCGGCCGACCAAGCGGCATCGGCCGGGCACTCACTTGCTTCTGAGCTGCATCTGTTGTGCGCGCACGGCATCCTGCACCTTCTTGGGTACGACCATGGCGAACCGGAAGAGGAGCGCGAGATGTTCGAGCTGCAGGCCCGGTTGCTCGAGGAGTGGGTTGCGGCGACGGGCGGCGAGCCGATCCGCACCCCGCTGCCCGGCACGGGCGGCGAGGTCCGCGACGTCACGGGCCGCGCACCGCGATGAACACCGGGGACATCGCCGCGCTGGTCGTGGCGATCTGTCTCGTGCCGCTCGGTGGCATTTTCGCCGCGGTCGACTCGGCGTTGGCGCGGGTGTCGGTGGCGCGCGTCGACGAGTTCGTGCGCGAGGGCCGCGCCGGTGCGGGTGCGTTGCGCGCGGTGTGCGAGACCCGCGCGCGGTACACGAACTTGCTGTTGATGCTGCGGTTGACCTGCGAGTTGTCGGCGACAGTGCTCGTGACCATCGCGGCCCGTGCGCAGTTCGGCGGCGGCTGGGAGGTGCCACTGCTCACCGTCGCGCTGATGGTGTTCATCTCGTACGCGATCGTCGGCGTGGGGCCACGCACCATCGGCCGCCAACATCCGTACCGAGTGGCACTCACCGCTGCGCCCGCGGTGCGGATACTGGGCCGCGTCTTCGGGCCGCTCGCCTCGTTCCTGACGCTCGTCGGTAACGCGATCACGCCGGGCCGAGGATTTCGCGACGGGCCGTTCTCGTCCGAGGTCGAGTTGCGCGAGCTGGTCGACATGGCCGAAGAACGTGGCGTCGTCGAGCACGGCGAGCGCGAGATGATCCAGTCGGTGTTCGAGCTCGGCGACACGATCGCGCGCGAGGTGATGGTCCCGCGCACGGAGGTTGTCTGGATCGAGCACACCAAGTCGGTCACGCAGGCGCTCGCGCTGGCGTTGCGAAGCGGCTTCTCGCGTGTGCCGGTCGTCGGGGAGAACGTCGACGATGTCGTCGGCGTCGCGTACCTGAAGGATCTGGCGCGACGCGCACAGGACAACGAGCATGCGCGCACGACGCGCGTCGACGAGGTGATGCGTCCGCCGACGTTCGTCCCCGAGTCGAAGCCGGTCGACGAGCTGCTGCGCGAGATGCAGTTGCATCGCACGCACATCGCCATCGTCATCGACGAGTACGGCGGCACGGCCGGGTTGGTGACGATCGAGGACATCCTGGAAGAGATCGTCGGCGAGATCACCGACGAGTACGACGACGAGCGTCCGCCCGTCGAACGCATCGACGCCGACACCGCTCGCGTCTCGGCCCGGCTTGCCGTCGAGGATCTCGCCGGTCTGTTCGACGTCGCGATGCCCGACCGCGACGACGTCGAGACCGTCGGCGGCCTGCTCGCCGAATCACTCGGCCGCGTGCCGATCCCGGGCGCGCGCACCGAGACGCACGGCCTGGAGCTGATCGCCGAGAGCGCCGGCGGCCGGCGCAACCGCATCGACACCGTGCTGGTCAAGCGCGTCCGCCAGCCTGCTCCGGCCGACGAGCCCGACAAGGAGTCCGAGCATGCCGAGCGGTGAGCTCGACCCACAGGACCAGAAGCTCGTCACGCTCGCGCGTTCGGCACGGGCGCGCACGCGGGCTGCGCAGGGCGCCGCAGTGCGCGACACCGACGGGCGTACCTACGTCGCCGCCACCGTCGACCTGCCGTCGCTGCGGTTGAGCGCGTTGCAGGTCGCGGTCGCGATGGCGGTGTCCTCCGGGGCGCTCGGCCTGGAAGCCGCGGTCGTGCTCGGCGACGGTGCGACCGACGACGCCGGCGCCGCGGCCGTGCGCGACGTGGCACCCGGCGCGACCGTCATCAACGCCGGCCCCGACGGGACCATCGAGTCATAACGCCCCGATTGCCGTAGGTCCATGCGCTCGGCCCTGATGATGCAGTTCGGCGCCGTGCCCGGACCGCCGCAGGCCTAATCGCGCGGCAACAGGTGCGCGGTTACGAGGTGAGTTCTTCGATCGCGGCCACGGCTAAATGCCAGTCGGGCGAGCTCGGGTCGATCAGGGTGTAGTGGTCGCCGGTGGCGCGGACGAGTCGCGCATTGGTGCCGGCGGCCGTCGCGGCCGCGACGTACGCCTCGCTCTGCGTGATCGGCACTTCGTCGTCGGCGGGTGCGTGTACGCAGACCACCGGGGCGTCGATGGGGAGTTGCAGCATCGGGTCCGCCGCGGCATAGCGGTCGGGGAGTTCGTCCGGTGTCCCGCCCATGAAGTCCTCGACCGCGCCGTTGCCGAGCCGCTCGCGTGCTGCGGCGCGCAAGTCGAGCACGCCGGCCTGGGCCACGACGCCGGTCACCGGTACGCGCGCGTCAGGGCGTCCGGCGAGCCAGGTGGCGAGGTGGCCGCCCGCCGAGTGGCCGACCGCGACGACCCTGGACGTGTCGACGTCCAGGGTCGCGAGCAGGTCGACCGCCGCCGCCACGTCGTCGAACGTCGTCGGCCAGCCGCCGCCGTTGCCGACGCGCCGGTACTCGATGTTCCAGGCCGTCCAGCCACGCGCCGCGAGATCGCGCGCGAGCGGATCGCCCAATGATGCGTCGTACCTCGCCCGCCAGAAGCCGCCGTGCACGACGACGACCACACCAGGCCGCGCGGTGCCGGTCGGCCGATGCAGTTCGCCGTACGTCACGTGGGGAGTATTTCTTCACCCTCCCTGAAGGAATACTCCCCAGGTGCGGTGGGTCGGGTCAGACAGGCTCGAACTGCGCGAGCATCGCCTCGAGCGCGGCCTGGTCGGGGCCGACGAACGGGTCGGTGCCGGGCGCCTGCGCCGCGGTCGCGAGGAACTCCGACGTGCGTCCGATCGCAGGCGGCAGGTGCGTGCTCAGGATGACGGTCGGGTCGAAGCGGCGGATCGGTTCGAGCGTCGCGCCGAACCGCATCGGGTCGGCGGTGTGCACCCAGGGGCTGTCGACGCTGGTCCAGAGTGCCTGCCGCTGCGCGAGTTCGGCACCCACCACGGATGCGTCGTCGGCGAGCGCGTCCGCCTCTGAGGCCAGCGGAGCGCCGAAACAGTCCGAACTAAACAGCGTGCCCGACTTCGAGTCGTACAGCCCGAGCGTTGCCGCGTTGTCGAACAGCGGCGGACGGAACGCGGTCACCTCTCGATCGCCGAGATCGAGGCTCTGTCCGGCGTTGAGGAAGTAGAGCCGGGGCATCGGCAGCGGCGTCTCCACCGACATGATCCCGGCGCCGACGAACGTGGTGATCAGCCGTGCATCGGGCGCCGCTTCGAGCAGGTCGAAGATGCCGCCGGTGTGGTCGCGGTCGGGATGGGTGAGGTAGATCCAGCGCACGTCCTCGGGTGCGATGACGTCGGCGAGCACGTCGAGGAAATGCCGGTCCGGCAGCCCGACGCCGGTGTCGACGACGAGTGGCTGCTCGGCGTGCAGGACGAACGCGTTGACCGGCAGGAAGCCGAGTCCCGGTACTTCGAGCGCGTCGTGGATGACGCTGACGTCCGGATTCAGGCGAGTGGCGTGCATCAGAACGGAACCTCCGTGGTGAGAAGGCCGTCCGCGTGTCCGCGGCCGGAGACGGTTCGGCAGAAGTCGACGGCGTCGAGCTCGAGGGACGGCCCGCCGGCCCCGAACGTCCACGCGCCGCCGGCCGGACCGGAGAGCCGCAGCGAACACGGTTGCCCGTGCCGGGCGGCCCATTCGCGAACGACGTCGTCGACGAGCACACCGTCGTGATCCGGTGTCAAGACGAGATCGGCGCCGGTCGTGCGTGCAATGTCGGTGCGGTGCATCCACGGATCACGCGTGAGGATGACGTCGACGAGGTAGCCGATCGTCCACGGCTCGTCGACGCCGTTGACGTGCTGCGGTACCGGCATCGTCCTGCGACGGATGAAGAACGGCGCTCGCTTGCGCCCCTTCGCGGCCTTCGGCGCGACCTCGATCCAGCGCGCGACGAGCTGCGCCGTCGTCAGGTGCGCGTGCTCCTCGACCTGCAGGCCGGTGAGCGCGTCGATGAATACGCCACCGCGTGCGCCTGCGGCTTTGCCCTGGCGTGCGTTCTCGCGGACGGACGCGGCCATTTCGGCCATGCCGAGCATGTGCCCGGCCATGGCGCGTACGTCCCAGCCGGGGCAGTCGGTGGGCGCGGCCCACTGTTCGTTCGTCAGCGATCGCAGCTGGTCGGCGACGCGTTGGTATTCGGTGGCGGCGAGCCGCATCGCGCTCGTGCGGTCGAGCGCGGATCGCCATGGCGCGAGCGGGGTGCCGGTCATCGTCATCGCGATCTCCTCAATCGTGGGCCGGGCAGGCCGAGTTCGTCCGCGAGCATGTCGATGGCTCGCGGGAGCTGGCGGATGTAGCGATCGCCGCCGGGGTCGTTCGCGAAGCGGTT
>DATGFB010000427.1:0-6754 GCA_035309605.1 Jatrophihabitantaceae bacterium | reverse complement strand
CGTCGGGTACCTGCGACTGCTCGACGAACGGATTCACGAAGAACGAGCCGACGCTCCACGTGTCGTGATCCGCGGCATCGAGCAGCATGCCCTTGCTGCGGCGCAGCTCGAGCACAACCTCGCGCACCCGCGTGGACGGCACGACGGCACCGGGCTCGACGCCGAGCCGGCGTGCCACCTCGAGGTAGCGAACGGGCGGCGCGTCGGGCGTGCGGTGCAGGCGAAACGTCACGTCCAGCACGATGTACCGGTCGGTGTGCTTGAACGCGCTGGTGCGAAACCCGAACAGGCAACGGTCCGGGCCCCACTGCGACACCGTGCCGTCAGCGCGGTCGAGCACGGTGAGCGAGGTGATCAAGTCACTGACCTCGCTGCCGTACGCACCGACGTTCTGCACCGGCGTCGCGCCCGTGCTGCCCGGGATGCCCGACATCGCGGCGTGACCCGACCAGCCGTCGTCGACCGTCACAGCGACGAACTCGTCCCACGTCTCGCCGGCCGGCACGGTGAAGTCGTGTCCGTCGCCGTTGCCGGCGATCTGGTAGCCACTCGCGCGGACGAGCACGACGCGCCCGGGCCAACCGTCGTCCGACACGACGAGGTTGCTGCCGCCGCCGACGACGAGAACGGGAATGCGATCGGCGTCCGCTTCGCGAACGGCCTCGACGAGTTCGTCGCGCGTCGTCGCGATCACGACCTCGCGGGCCGGCCCACCCAGCCGCAGCGTGGTCAGGTCGGCGAGCGCGGTGGACACGTCCCGCGACGCTACCGGTCGAAGGCGGCGAAGCCGCCGAATACCCTGGCGCGACGTGACCGATGGTGCGGCGCCGCGCGGCAGGCGTCCTCGTCTGGCGGCCGGCCGCGCCCGCGCGCTCGGCGTGCCGACGCGCGGCACGACGAACCCGAATCGGCTGCGCCGCATGGACAACTGGATCACGTCGACGCGCGCGGACCTGCTGCGTGCGGCACCGGATCCACTCGTCGTCGACCTCGGTTATGGCGCGACACCGATCACGACGGTCGAACTCGCCGCGCGGCTGCGACGGGTGCGCGCTGACGTGCGGGTGCTCGGTCTGGAGATCAATCTTGCGCGCGTCGCGACCGCGCTGCCTGCCGCTGACCCGCCGTGGCTGTCGTTCGAGCGAGGTGGTTTCGAGCTCGCCGGTGAGCGACCCGTGCTCGTGCGCGCGGCGAACGTGCTGCGGCAGTACGACGAAGACGCCGCGGCAACTGCGTGGACGACGATGCGTGCGTCGATCGCCGACGGCGGTGCCATCGTCGAGGGCACGTGCGACGAGATCGGCCGCCGTGGCTGCTGGGTACTGCTCGACGCGACCGGCGCGGTGTCGCTCACGATCGCGTGCCGCACAGACACCATCGAGCGCCCGTCCGATCTCGCAGAGCGGCTGCCCAAAGCGCTGATCCATCACAACGTGCCGGGACAGCCGATCTTCGCGTTCCTGCGCGACCTCGACGCCGCGTGGGCAGGTGCGGCTTCGCTGTCGACGTTCGGCAGCCGGCAACGCTGGATCGCCGCCTGCCGCGCGATCGCGTCGTCGTGGCCGGCGGACGCCACACGCGCGCGGCACGGCGAACTCACCGTCGAGTGGCAGGCCGTCGCGCCGGTCTGATTCAGGACTTCGCGGCGGCGCGGTCGACGAGTTGCGGGACGACCTTCTCTCCGTACGCGGCGAGCGTCGCGTCCTTGGCGTCGTGCTGCAGATACACCGCGAACTGATCGACGCCGAGTGCCTTGAGATCGCGTAACCGCTCGACATGATGCTGCGCCGGCCCGATCAGGCAGAACCGGTCGATCACCTCGTCCGGCACGAAGTCGGCGTGCGTGTTGCCTGCCTTGCCGTGCTGGTTGTAGTCGTAGCCCTGCCGGCCCGCGATGTAGTCGGACAGCGCCCGCGGGATCGCGGCGCCGTCGGTGCCGTAACGCGCGACGATGTCGGCGACGTGGTTGCCGACCATCCCGCCGAACCAGCGGCACTGGTTGCGGCCGTGCGCGAGCGCGGCGTCCGAACCGTCCGTGACGTACGCGGGCGCGGCAACGCAGATCGTGACCGATGACGGGTCGCGTCCAGCGTCGGCCGCCGCCTTGCGCACCGCCGCGACCGACCATGCGGTGATGTCGGGATCAGCGAGCTGCAGGATGAAGCCGTCGGCAACCTCACCGGTGAGCGCGAGCGCCTTCGGCCCGTACGCCGCCATCCAGATCGGCAACCGTGATGCCGCACCCCAGGGGAAGCGGATCACGTTGCCCTTGTAGTCGGCGGACTCGCCGTTGCCGAGTGCGCGGATCACCGCGATGCTCTCGCGCAGGTCGGCGAGCGTCACCGGCTTGCCGTTCGTCACGCGCACCGCGGAGTCGCCGCGGCCGATGCCGCAGATCGTGCGATTGCCGTACATGTCGTTCAACGTCGCGAAGAGCGACGCAATGACGGTCCAGTCGCGCGTCGCCGGGTTGGTCACCATCGGGCCGACCATCACCTTGCGGGTCGCCGCGAGGATCTGGCTGTAGATGACGAACGGCTCCTGCCACAGGATGTGCGAGTCGAACGTCCACACATGCGTGAACCCGTAGAGCTCGGCCTGCCGGGCGAGCTCGACGACCCGCGCCGCCGGCGGATCGGTCTGCAGAACGACGCCGAAGTCCATCAGATCAGGTTCTGCGAGAGGCCGCGCTCGAGGAACCTGCCGTGTCCGGGCGCGCCGCGGTATTCGCCGTCGTCGACGATGACGCGACCGCGCGAGAGCACCGTGTCGACGTGCCCGTCGATCTCGAAGCCTTCGTACGCGGAGTAGTCCATGTTCATGTGATGGGTCTTGTCGACGCCGATGCTGGTGTGCCCGTTCGGGTCGTAGATCACGACGTCGGCGTCTGCGCCGGCATCGATCACGCCCTTGCGTCCGTACAGCCCGAACATGCGGGCCGGCGTCGTCGAGCACACGTCGACCCAGCGTTCGAGGCTGATCCGTCCGTCGACGACACCTTGGTAGAGCAGGTCGACGCGATGTTCGACGCCGCCGATGCCGTTGGGGATCTTGGAGAAGTCGGCGATGCCGAGTTCCTTCTGGTCCTTCATGCAGAACGGGCAGTGGTCGGTGGCCACAGTGGATACGTCACCCGTGCGGATGTATTTCCAGAGCTCGTCCTGGTGACCTTCGGCGCGGGCGCGTAACGGTGTCGAGCACACCCACTTGGCGCCCTCGAAGCCGGGCGCGCCCAGGTGCTCTTCGAGCGAGAGGTAGAGGTACTGCGGGCACGTCTCGCCGAACACGTTCTGCCCCGCGTTGCGTGCCTCGGCGATGCGAGCGAGTGCCTGCTTGGCACTGACATGCACGACGTACAGCGGCGCTCCGGTGAGGTCGGCGAGCATGACGGCACGGTGTGTGGCTTCTTGTTCGGTCTGCCACGGCCGGGTGACACCGTGGTAGTACGGCGCGGTGTCGCCGCGCGCGAGCGCTTGCTGCACGAGCACGTCGATCGCCGGGCCGTTCTCGGCGTGCATCATGATCAGCCCGCCGTTACCGGCCGCGGTCTGCATGGCCCGCACGATCTGCCCGTCGTCGGAGAGGAAGACGCCCGGGTAGGCCATGAACAGCTTGAACGACGTGATGCCTTCGCCGATCAGCTCGTCCATCGCCTTGAGCGCGTCGTCGTCGACGCCGCCGATGATCTGGTGGAACGCATAGTCGATCGCGCAGTTGCCGGCGGCCTTGTCGTGCCAGGCCGCGACCGTGTCCATCACGCGCTGGCCCTGGGTCTGCACGGCGAAGTCGACGATCGTCGTCGTGCCGCCCCACGCCGCCGCGCGCGTGCCTGTCTCGAACGTGTCCGACGCCTTCGTCCCGCCGAACGGCAGCTCCATGTGCGTGTGCGCATCGACCCCGCCGGGGATCACGTACTTGCCCGTGGCGTCGATCGTCGTGTCGGCGTTGATCGCGCCGAGCACGTTCGAGCCGGGTGCGAGCACCGCCGCGATGGTCTCACCGTCGATCAGGACGTCCTGCTTCGCCGTGCCCGTCGCCGACACCACCGTGCCGCCGGTGATCAGAATGGTCACGGTGCCACTGTCCTTGTGTAGGAGTCGGGGCGGCGGTCGCGGTAGAACTGCCAGTCGTTGCGCGCCCTCGTGAGCTCGTCCATGTCGAGATCGCGGATGACGATCTCTTCCTTGTCCTCGGACGCGACGTCTCCGACGTAGTTGCCGCGCGGATCGACGAAGTACGACGAACCGTAGAACGTCACCGCGTCGTCGCCGAACTCGTCGTCCTCGCGCCCGATGCGGTTGTTCGCGGCGATGAAGTACTGATTCGCCGCAGCCGCGGCAGGCTGCTCGATCTGCCACAGCCGGTTCGACAGACCCGGCTTGGTCGCGGACGGGTTGAACACGAGCTGCGCGTTGTTCAACCCGAGTTCGCGCCATCCCTCGGGGAAGTGGCGGTCGTAGCAGATGTACACACCGACGCGTCCGACGGCGGTGTCGAACACCGGGTAGCCGAGGTTGCCCGGCCGGAAGTAGAACTTCTCCCAGAACTGCGGCAGGTTCGGGATGTGGTGCTTGCGGTACCTGCCGAGCAAGGTGCCGTCGGCGTCGATCACCGCGGCGGTGTTGTAGTACTCGCCCACGTTCGCGACCTCGTAGATCGGCAGCACCACGACGATGCCGAGTTGCTTGGCCAGCGCCTGGAAACGCTCGGTCGTCGGGCCCGGGATCGACTCGACGTAGGAGTAGTACTTCTGGTCCTGGATGATCCCGAAGTACGGGCCGTAGAACAGCTCCTGGAAGCAGATGATCTGGGCTCCGTCGGCCGCCGCGTCACGCGCGAACTGCTCGTGCTTGGCGATCATCGACTCCTTGTCACCCGTCCAGGTCGCCTGCGTGATCGCCGCTCGCACCACCGTCATCGCTGCCTCCTCGGAAACGCTCGACGCTAAGCCTCTTGGCGGCCCTTGCCAAGACCCAGCTGATGAATCCGCAGCGACGAATCCGCTGTGCGGGGCTTGGGACGGAATACAGTTCGGCCGTGCCGAAGGTGTTGTGGAAGAACGAGCCCGAGGAGCACGACTACCCCGCGGCTGCCGCGTACCTGTCGTTGATCGCGCCCGACAGCGCGGTCACTGCCATCGTCGATGCGCTGCGCAAGGCGCCCGTCGTGCACCAGAAGGCGAAGGACATCCTGCGTGCCGCCGGCCTGGCGTTGCTGCCCCGCGACAACGCGCACGTGCGCGCCGATCTGGACAAGATCGAGAACAAGAAGGAACTCTCGCCGGTGCTGCTCGTACGCGGCGATCTCGGCAGCGGCTGGCCCGCGCAGATCGCGGACGGGTACCACCGCGTGTGCGCGAGCTACTGGGTGGACGAGAACACCGACATCCCGTGTCGCATCGTCGCCGCTGAGCAATGACGTTCCAGACGCTCGCGCTGGTGTTGCTGGCCGGCCTGGCCGGGCCGCTGCTGGCGCTGACTCCGCGGTTGCGTGCGCCGGCCGTCGTCGGCGAGATCGCGATCGGTGTGCTGCTCGGGCAGACGGGCACGCGCACGTTGCACGCGCACGACTCGACGTTCACGTTCCTGGCGAACCTGGGATTCGCGCTCGTCATGTTCGTCGCGGGTACGCACGTGCCGGTACGCGACCCGCGGCTGAAGGCCGCGTTGCGGGTCGGGGCGGTGCGCGCGGTCGCAGTCGGAGCACTGGCGGTGGTCGCCGGCGTGCTCGTCGCGAAGGCGTTCGGCACCGGGCACACCGCACTGTACGCGGTGCTGATGGCGTCGTCCTCCGCCGCGCTCGTGCTGCCCATCGTCGATTCGCTGAAGTTGAGCGGTCCGGCGGTGCTGCAGCTGCTGCCGCAGGTCGCGATCGCCGACACCGTGTGCATCGTCGCGCTGCCGCTCGCCATCGACCCGAAGCACGCCGGACGCGCCGCGCTCGGCTCGCTCGCCGTCCTCGCTTGCGCGGCCGTCGGGTTCGTGCTGCTCAACTACCTCGAACGGTCCGGCGTCCGCCAGCACGTGCACCGAGTGTCGGAACAGCACAAGTTCGCGCTGGAGTTGCGCACCAGCCTGATCATCCTGTGCGCGCTCGCGGCGCTGGCCGTCAAGACGCACGTGTCGATCATGCTGGCCGGCTTCTCGTTCGGGCTCGCACTGTCCGCGGCGACGGCCGAGCCGCGCCGGCTCGCGCGCCAGCTGTTCGCGCTCACCGAGGGATTCCTCGGCCCGTTGTTCTTCGTCTGGCTCGGCGCCGGTCTCGACCTGCGCGCGCTGGCGCATCACGTCTCCTACATCGCGCTCGGCGTGGTGCTCGCCGCCGGCGCACTGGCGTGCCACGCCGCGATGCGCGTGGCCGGGCAACCGATCGCGTTCGGTGCGCTGGCCGCAGCGCAGCTCGGCGTGCCGGTCGCCGCGGTCACGGTCGGCACGCAGCTGCACGTGCTCAAGGCCGGCGAGCCGGCCGGCCTGATCCTCGGCGCGCTCCTGACGATCGCGGCATCGTCGGTGGCGGCGACCATGGCCGGACGTTCGGCAGCGGCCGCAACTTCGGACAAATCGCCCACCAATGTGTGATTCCGGTCCCGATAGACGCGCCGGACGGGCCGGATTTATCGAATATTCAGAACGAGCTGATCTTCTGGAGGCATGGCAATTTCGCCCATGCGATGCCCGAACTGCAAACAGAGCGCCGTGCTCATCGTTTCCACGCCGTCGCGCCGCAACGACGCCCCGTTGCGTCGCCGCAGCGT
>DATGFB010000426.1:0-2268 GCA_035309605.1 Jatrophihabitantaceae bacterium | reverse complement strand
GATGCCGAGCAGCTCTCGGGCAGCGCGATTCATGCGGACGACCAGTCCGTCCGAGTCGCTCTGCACGTACGCGGTCGGGGCATTTGCGAAGAGTTCTTCGTGCGCTGCGACGAGTAGGTCGAGCTGACGAGCAGATCGGGTCAGCTGCTCGTTCTGCACCCGCAGCTCCTCGTCGGCGACCATCAGTTGCGCGCCGATGTCGTCGATCGCGGCGATCAGATCCGCTGCCGTGTCCGACGACTCGGCGCGGGCGAGTTCGAGCAGCCGATTGCGGCGGATGTCGAGTTCGTCGAGGAACTCGCGGATCTCGTCGGAGGTGGGATGAGAGTCGGTCATTGCACGGCCCCCCTTTTTTTGAGGTCGACGGCCGTTGGGTCGCGCGAGGCAGCACATAGTTTGGACCGACGTCTCGTCTGATCGGTCAGATTACGCCGAATCGCCCACACCGGAGGGTGTCCGCATTCAGGTGCGGCGCGGATCCCCCCGGTCCGCAGTCAAGCGGTGATCACGGCGCGGGTTCGAGCTCTGCCACAACGGGGCGGTGGTCGCTCGCGACGCGGACGTCGGCGCTGTCGATCGCGCGCGCGGCGAGCACGCTGAGGCCGGCACCGGCGAAGATGGCGTCGATGCGGCGCGTGGGGTGTTGCACGTTCAGCGTGTTGCCGTCGGCTGCGTCCGCCACGGCACCTGCAACGGCGCCAGCAACCGCGAACGAGTCCGAACCAACGGTCTCGAGTTCGGCCCACACCGCGCTGCCGGGATCGTCGTTCATGTCTCCGGCGAGCACGACGGGCGCGGCACCGTCGCGGAATGCCGACAGCGCGTTGCGCAGTTCGCCTAGATGGCGCAGGCGCGGTTCCGGGTAACCGTCGAGGTGGGTGCCGGCGACGACCACTTCGTGCCCGTCCACCCGCAGCCGCGCCATCGCGGTGCCGCGCTGGTGCAGCCGCGGGTCCTTCGTGAACAGCACGCTGTCCGCGGCGAGCACCTCGACCTCGGGTCGCACCATGATCATGTTCGCCGCGGCGATCCGCCCGCCGCTAGCGATGCGCAGTCCGGTTCGCGCGGCGAGGCGCGCACACTTGCGCCGCCAGAGAAGGAACCGCGGCGCCTCCTGGATGCAGACGACGTCGGGATCGACGCTGGTGATGACGCGCGCGACCGCCTGTCCGTCGTCGCGCAGCGACCGGATGTTGTAGCTCATCACCCGCATACAGCCAGCATGCCCGCTCGCGCGTGCGCACTAGCCTGGACCCATGCGCAACATCACCGTGACCGAGGCCGTGCGGGACTACGCAGTCGCTCACGGGAGTTGGCAGCCGGACGACGTGGTCGTGGACCTGCGCGCCGAAACGACTGCGCTCGGCGATGTCGCAGGAATGCAGATCGGCGACGACGAGGGGCAGTTGCTCACGATGATGGCCCGGCTTGTCGGCGCGCGCCGCGCCGTCGAGGTCGGCACGTTCACCGGCTACTCCAGCCTGTGCATCGCGCGCGGCCTGGTCCCCGGCGGCACGTTGTTGTGTTGCGACGTCAGCGAGGAGTGGACGGCGATCGGCCGTCGTTCGTGGCAACGCGCGGGCGTAGCCGATCGAATCGAGCTGCGCATCGCGCCGGCGGTCGAGACGCTGCACGCGTTGCCCTCAGACGCGGACGTCGACCTCGTGTTCATCGACGCGGACAAGCCCAACTACGTCGCGTATTGGAACGAGCTCGTCCCGCGCGTGCGTCCCGGCGGCGTGCTGCTCGCGGACAACGTGTTGTGGAGCGGCGAGATCGCCGACGAGTCGAAGACGAGCGACAACGTGAACGCGCTGCGGGCGTTCAACGATCGGGTTACGGCCGACGACCGTGTCGAGGTAGTGGTCCTGCCCGCCTACGACGGGCTCACCATCGCCCGCAAGCGCTGACCGCGTCGCAGCTCAGAGGGGTAGCTCCGCGCCGGCCTGCTCGGCGACCATGTACCGCGCGTACCAGGCAGGCCAGTTCTCGTCCGCCTCGCCGATGCGCTTCTCGTGTTCGCCGTGTGCCGCGGCGGCGCGGCGCATCGCGTCCGCGAGATCGTCGGCGGATGCGTACGACGTCGTCGCGGCATCGACGCGGCCCGGCAGCCGGGCGGTGATCTCCTGCAGCACCCAGCCGTTGCCGTCCGGGTCGCTGAAGGACACGAACGACGCGTAGCTGCGCCGCTCCGGGTCCGGGCCGGGCACACGCTTGTCGGTGCCCGCGTGATGGAAGATGCCGGTTTCGTCGTGGAAGACCTCACTG
>DATGFB010000425.1:0-2626 GCA_035309605.1 Jatrophihabitantaceae bacterium | reverse complement strand
GACAACCCCGCCCACGGCGTTGAGGGCGGTGACGTCGCCGCGCCGCTGTTCAAGAAGATCGCAAGCTACGAGCTGCAGCACGCGCAGATCCCGCCGACGGGGTCGCTGCCGGTGCACGTGCCGCTGCAGGTGTGCGATGCGGTCACCCGCAGGTCGGCACCAAGTACCGTTTGCTGACGTGCTCACCGACGCCGCATCGCCGGCCGGGTTGCCCCGTCCGGAGCATGTGGAGCCAGTTGCACTCGCGACGCTCGTACCGGCGCAGGCGTCGGTCGACCAGCCCGCTGTTCTCGTCACCGGCATCACCGCTACGAGTGGCAAGGTCCGTCCCGGTGACCTGTTCGCGGCGCTGCCGGGAACCCACACCCACGGCGCGCGGTTCGCCGCCGCCGCCTTGTCGGCAGGTGCGGCCGCAGTGCTCACCGACGCCGCCGGCCGAGCGCTCGTGCCGGCCGGCGTACCCGTCCTCGAGGTGGCCGACGTGCGCAGCGCGCTCGGGCCGATCGCGTCGCGGGTGTACGGCGACCCCAGTACCGCGCTCCGCGTCCTCGCCGTCACCGGCACGAGCGGCAAGACGACGACGACATTCTTCCTGCGCGCCGCGCTGGCCGCGGCCGGCCGCACCGCGGGGCTGATCGGCACGGTCGCGACCTACGTCGGCCACGACGAACTCAAGACGGGGTTCACCACGCCGGAGGCACCCGACGTGCACGCATTGCTTGCCGTCATGCGAGAGCGCGGCGTCACCGACGTCGCGATGGAAGTGTCGAGCCACGCGCTCGAACTCGGCCGGGTCGGTGGCGTCGCGTTCGACGTCGCGGGGTTCACGAACCTCTCGCAGGACCACCTCGACTTCCATCCCGACATGGAGGCGTACTTCCGCGCCAAGGCGCGGTTGTTCGAGGCCGGCGCGACGCCGGTCATCGTGGTCGACGACGAATGGGGTCGGCGACTGCGGGCCGAACTCGGCGCGGACGTCGCCACGGTCAGCACGCTTGCCCGCGCGGACACGACGTGGTGGGTCAGCGACGTCGTCGAGCGGGCCGAGGGTGCGACTCAGTTCGTCGCGCATGCACGCGACATCGCCATCGCGGCGTCGACAGTCATACCCGGCCGCTTCAACGTCACCAACGCACTGCTCGCGATCGCGATGCTCGACGCAGTCGGCATCGATGCCGGCGTTGCCGCGGCGGCGATCGCAACCGCGACCGTCCCCGGACGCATGGAACGCGTGGATGCCGGCCAGGCGTTTCTCGCGGTCGTCGACTACAGCCACAAACCCGCGGCGGTCGACGGTGCGCTGCGCGCGTTGCGGCCGCTGACCCGCGGCCGGCTCGTGGTCGTGCTCGGCTGCGGCGGCGACCGCGACCACGCCAAGCGGCCGGTGATGGGCGAGATCGCGGCTCGCGGCTCGGACGTGCTCGTGGTGACCGACGACAATCCGCGCTCGGAGGATCCCGCGGTGATCCGCGGCGAGATGCTCGCCGGCGCGCTCGCCGTTCCCGCGAGTGAGCGGGGCGAGGTGCTCGAGGTCGGCGACCGTGCCCAGGCAATTGCGGTCGCCGTCGGTTCGGCTCGCGCGGGCGACACCGTTCTCGTTGCCGGTAAGGGTCACGAGACCGGGCAGGAAGTCGCCGGAGTCGTGCACCCGTTCGACGACCGCTCGGTCCTGCGCGCTGCGCTCGAAGCGGCCCGTCCGTGATCGCACTGTCACTCGGCGAGATCTCGTCGATCGTCGACGGCCGTCTGGCGGATGCCGACGCCGGCACGCTCGTCACCGGACCGGTCGAATTCGACTCGCGACAGGTCGCGGCCGGCGGGCTGTTCTTCGCGTTTGCCGGCGAACGGGTGGACGGGCACGACTTCGCCTCGGACGCGTACGCGCGCGGCGCCGTGGCGGCTGTCGTATCCCGTCCTGTATCCGGGCCGCGCATCGAGGTAGCCGATACCGGCGCTGCCTTGGCACGCCTCGCCGCGGTCGTCGCGCGCCGGCTGCCGAACGCGGTTGTCATCGGCATCACCGGCTCGTCTGGCAAGACGTCGACGAAGGACTTACTGGCGCAACTGTTGGCGCGGCTGGGCAACACGGTCGCGCCGCCCGGCTCGTTCAACAACGAACTCGGCCACCCGTACACCGTGCTGCGCGCGGACGAGAGCACGCGCTACCTCGTCCTCGAGACGAGCGCGCGCGGCATCGGGCACATCCGGTGGCTGACCGAGATCGCGCCGCCGCGCATCGGCGTCGTGCTCAACGTCGGCTCTGCGCACCTCGGCGAGTTCGGCTCGCGCGAGGCAATCGCGGCGGCCAAGGGTGAACTCGTCGAAGCGTTGCCTTCGGCAGCCGACGGGGGAGTTGCCGTGCTCAATGCGGACGACCCCGTCGTGTTCGCGATGCGGACGCGGACGAAGGCGCGCGTCGTCACGTTCGGCGAGTCGCATGACGCGGTGGTACGTGCCGACGAAGTCATGCTCGACGACCTGGGGCGCGCGCACTTCCGTCTGCGGTGCGAGCAGGGCACGGCCGGCGTTGCGCTGCGGCTGGTGGGCGCGCACCACGTCTCGAACGCGCTCGCGGCAGCCGCCGTGGCGATCGAGTGCGGCATGAGCGTTGCCGTTGTCGCCGATG
>DATGFB010000424.1:0-3635 GCA_035309605.1 Jatrophihabitantaceae bacterium | reverse complement strand
CGATGTCGCCGAGCCATGCGCTCGACACCGCCTGCCCGAGCAGGTTGCGGTGCGAGAGCAGCGAGCCGCACGGCCGCCCGTCGATCGCCGCGGTGTAGATGACCAGCAGCGCGGTGTCCGGATCGATGTCGAGTGCGGGGTCTGCCGCCTCGCCGGTAGCGAGGAACGCCTCGTACGTCTCTGGCCCGGTCGCGTCGTGCTGCAGCCACAGTGCGGCGCCGGCGTGCTCGGCCTGCCCGCGCGCGGCCAGCACGGTCTCGCCGATCTCCTCGTCCTGCCAGATGATCACCTTCGGACGGAAGTCGTCGATGGCGAACGCGGTCTCCTCCGCCGACCAGCGCCAGTACGCCGGGCAGACCATCGCGCCGAGCTTGCCGGCAGCGCCCAGCAGCTCATAGATGCGGAAGGAGTTCTGCGCCAGCCAGAGGATGCGGTCGCCCGCGCCGACGCCCGCCGACCGCAGTGCGTTGGCCAGCCGGTTCACCCGGTCGTCGGCCTCGCGCCAGGTGAGCCGGGTGTCGCCGTCGACAAACGCGATGCGGTCGGCGTAGCGGACCCGGTGCTCGCGCAGGACGTCGCCGAAGGACAGGTGACGGGTGGGCACCGACTTCACACTCCTCGATCCGGTGAGACGTACACGCGCGCGCCCAGCCGGCCGCACGCGCAGGGGTCCTTGGTGACGTGCCCGGTCACACCAACGTGTTGCTTGGTCATCTGATGCGCGCGCGGGCCGACGGTCGTCAGCAGAAGGTCGTCGCCGTTCGCCTCGACCAGCCACTCCTCGGTGTTGACGTGCGCGCCGTCGCCCATGGTGCAAGAAACGGCAAGTGCCGGACCGATCCGGCTCACCGTCAGCGCAGTGAGTCCGGCGGCTTCGAGCACCGGTACGGCGTCGGGCCGAGCAAAGATTCTGCGCACTCCTGCGAGTGCCGTGCCGAGTTCGTCACCGAGACCCTCCGCGACGGCCCGGTTGATACCGAACACCACATCGACGCCGAGCCGCGTCGCATACATGCCGGCACGGAACGCTTCGAACGAGAAGATCTCACCGAGCGAGTAGTGACCGCCGAGGCGCAGCACCGCCGTTTCGAAGGGGTCGAACCACGGCGACTCGGGCATGCCGCCGATGATCAGCACGGCCGTGCCGCTGCCGACTCCGTGGTAGGCGAGCATCGATTCGGCCCATGCGGTGTCGCGCTGCCAGTCCTCCCAACTGATGTGGAAGTCCGCGGGTTGGCCGTCTACGTGATCGCGGCCGATGCCCCACAGCGCGGCACGTGGAACGGAGTCGGTGGCCAATGTCGTCGAACGAAGCGTCATGCCTTCACCACCCGCGCAAGCTTGCCGCCGCGTGCGCGCGACAGCAGTTCCGGTTCGGGGAAGAGCTCGACTTCCGGTACGACGCCGGTCTTCGCTTCGATCGCGGCGGCGACTCGCTCTCGTACGTTGTCGAGGCGCGCCACCGGCGTTGTGTCGTCGTAGCCGACGCGCACCCGCAGTTCGTCCATCTCGCGGGCCGGCCGGACGAGCTGGAACACCGCCGCCTCGGTCTCGGGCACCCCTTCGAGGGCACTCCAGATGTCCATCGGCACCAGCGACTGTCCCTGCACGATCGTCTCGTCGCCCTTGCGGCCGACCGGCCAGAACCGCGCGTGGGTGCGGCCGCAGGCGCACGGTTCACGCGTCAGTCTGATGAGGTCGTCGGAGCGGAAGCGGATGAGCGGCGTAGCCGGGTTGTCCAACGACGTGGCGACGAGTTCGCCGATCTCGCCGTCGCCCACCGCGTCGCGGCCTTCGGCGTGGACGGACTCGAGCAGCACCGTGTCCTCCCACGCGTGGCAGCCGTCATGCTCTCGGCACTCGAAGGCAGCCGTGACGTCACCGGCGCTCGTCCACACAAAGGTCTCGGTCCCCCAGTCGACGAGCCGCCGCCGCATCCGCGCGCTGAGCGGTTCGCCGGCGAAGCTGACGCCGACGAAGGACGAGAAGACGTCCACCAGGTCGACGGTGCGGGACAGGTGGTCGAGTTCGGGCAGGGCCAGGCCGGTGAGCGTGGCGTAGACGGGGCGGTACTTGAGGATCGCCTCGACCGCTTCGGGCCAAGCGCCGATGCCGGTGTCGACCATCAGTGGGATCGCGCCACACATCTGGTCGGCGTGGTAGAGCTGCCCGCGCGTCTTGAATCCCGAGCCGAGGACGTAGTCACCCGGCCGCACGCCGATGTCCCAGAGATTGCGCGCCAGCGTTGCCCAGAACGGATGCCAGCGGTCCCACGTGTGCGCGTACAGCGTCGCGTCGCCGGTGGTGCCGGAGGTCGAGAACACGGTCGAGACCTTGCTGCGCTCCACAGCGAGCAGGCCGCCGAACGGGTCGCCGTACGTGTCGCGGAAGTGGCGGACGTCGTCCTTGCAGACGAACGGCGCGCG
Organism: Jatrophihabitantaceae bacterium; assembly: GCA_035309605.1. GTDB lineage: Bacteria > Actinomycetota > Actinomycetes > Mycobacteriales > Jatrophihabitantaceae > DATGFB01. The sequence continues at coordinate 1,209 of DATGFB010000424.1, read as the reverse complement.
CTCGCGGAAGTCGTCGAGGGTGCGGATGTCGGCCGGCTTGACGCCCGCCTCGTCCCAGGTCTTCTTCATGAGGCCCGATCGTTCGTAGACGTCGGGCAGCAGTTCGACCAGCCGCTCTTCCTGAAGCCCTTCGAGGTCCGAACGAGACATCGTCTCGATCTCGGGCTCGAGGTATTTCGGGTCCGGCATGCGCGCTCCCTCGACCAGTCCTCGACCCACGTCGATCCGGTGGAAACAGCGTGGCTAGATATAGCTAAATTGTCAAGCTAATTGCTACGGTGGCTCCAGCTCGGCACGCCGGCAGCGAGGGAGTAACCAAAGTGACGGACTGGGTCAACTCGGCCGATTCGCACGTACTGGAACCGCTGGACCTGTGGCTGCGCGAGCTCCCGCCGTCGCTGCGCTCCCGCGGACCGGTCGTCGAAACCGTGGACGAACGCGAAGTCGTCTCGATCGACGGCAAGGCGGTGCGCCGTGACCCGGTTGCCTTCATGGACGCGATCCGCCCGCCCGGCGCCGAGGATCCACGGCGCAGATTGCTGGACCTCGACGACCAGGGCATCTGGGCCGAGCTGATCTTCCCGTCCCGCGCGCTGTGGGTGCACCTGTCGGACGACGCCGAGCTGCAGCTGGCCTGCAGCGAGGTCTACAACGACTGGCTCTACGACGAGTTCATGTCCCGGTCGGGACGCTTCATCGGTGCGGCCATGCTGCCGGTGCTCGACACCGACGACGCGGTGCGCGAACTGCAGCGCAATGTGGCCCGCGGCTTCGAGACGGTCTTCCTGCCGACTTCCACGCCGGCAGGCCGTGAGTACAACCGCGAGGAGTGGAAGCCGTTGTGGGCGGCGGCCGCCGAAGCCGGCATCAGCCTGTCGTTCCACATCGGAACCGGCGCCGACCCGAAGGTGTATCGCGGGCCAGGTGGTGCCATCACCAATCACGTCGTGTCGTTCTACGGCGCGCAGACGACCCTGTGCCACCTCGTCGCCTCGGGCGTGCTCGAGGACCATCCGCACCTGCACGTGTCGTTCGTCGAGTCGGGGGGTTCGTGGCTGCCGGCGGTCATGGAACGCATGGACGAGGCGCAACGGCAGTACGGTGGGTGGTTCCTGCGGCCGAAGCTGCCGCAGTTGCCCAGCGAGTACGTCAAGCGGCAGGTGCACGTGAGCTTCCAGCACGGACGGGCGGCACTGGCCGTCATCGGCA
>DATGFB010000423.1:0-4983 GCA_035309605.1 Jatrophihabitantaceae bacterium | reverse complement strand
TCCTGGGCGACGCGGTGCCGGAAGACCTGCCGGTTGTCGTCGAGGAAGCGCATCAGCCCGCGCAACACCGTGGTCAACGCGGCCTGGTGCTGTCCGGACGCCCGCACCGCGTCGACGAGTCGTCCGAGCAGCGGCGCGACGTCGAGATCGCGCAACCGCTTGTCGGCAAACGTCGCGACGGCATGGCGCAGTTCGTCGTCGCGCAGCACGGTTGCCATGCCGCCGATCGCGTTGCTCAGCTCCTGCGCGACCAGCGCCGCGTGCGCCGGTTCGACGAGCCATGCACCGACGCGCGACGGTACCTGCGCCGCCGCCAGGCGCTCGCCGACGATCTCCGGCGTGATGAAGTACTGGCTCACGAACCCGGCCAGGCCTTCGCCTATCTGATCCTTCTTGCGCGGGATGATCGCGGTGTGCGGTATCGGCAGCCGCAGCGGATGACGGAACAGCGCAGTCACGGCGAACCAGTCGGCCAATCCGCCGACCATCGACGCCTCTGCCGCGGCCTGTACGTAACCCGCGGCGCCGCGACCGTGCCACACGCCGCGGCAGACGAAGAACACGACCGCAGCAATGACGAGCATCCCGGCGGCGAACGACTTCATGCGCCGCAGCGCGCGTAGCCGCTCTGCGTCGGGCAGCGGGATCGTCATCGCACGCGCCTCGCGATGGCACCCGCGAACCGGTCGGCGGCGCCGTCGGCGTGCAGCAGGAACAACGACGGCTCGGTGAGTTCGAGCTCGACGACGACGGGTCCGGTCTGAGACGGCAGCAGGTCGACGCGCGCGTACAGCAACGGCCCACCGAACCTCTGCGCGACGAACTCCACTGCCCGTGCTCCGACCGCCAGCTCGGCGTCGGTCGCTTCGGCCGGAGTGATCCGCTCCTCGACGTACAACTCGTGTCCGTCGACGGGATGCGCGACGCCTTCGGGCAGCATCGCGCCCTTGCGGACCGCGTGGCTGAACGCGCCGTCCACGTACACGAGCGCGGTTTCGCCCTGCGTGTCGACACCGGACAGGTAAGGCTGGACGAGAACGACCCGGCCGGCGTCATGCAATCGAGCCGCGTGCGTCAGCGCCGACCCGCCGGCGTCGGCGGTGAAGCGGCCGGCCCCGCGCGAACCCGCGCCGACGGATGGCTTGACGACGAACTCGCCGGTCTCGGGTACGAGCACTGCCTCGCCCGGTGCCGCCCATGCCGTGGGCACGATCGGAACACCGGCGCGTTCGAGGTCGCGCAAATAGGTCTTGTCGGAGTTCCACGCGACGACGGGATACGGATTGGCGAGCCGGGCGATCCGCCGCGTCCAACTCAGAAACGCATCGCGCGCGCCCGCGTAGTCCCACGTCGAACGCAACACGGTCAGCGCGCGCTGCCAGTCGACCGCGTCGTCGGTCCACACGCCCCACTCGGCCGCGACACCGTGCGCTGCGAGCGCCCCGACGAGCGCGTCGGCGTCCTCGTCACCGGACGGCAGGTCGGCGCAGGTCGCGAGCAGCACGTCCGGCACGTGTTGATCGTACGAACCGCCACGCCCGAATCCGGGGCCAAAGGTCCTAGTGCAACGAACGAGATCAATGTCATCATTCGCCCGGTCGTTACAGGAGGGTCATATGCCAGACGGCGAGCGAGCCGGATTCCCGTGGGAACAACCTGCGGGAGCAGCGCCGCCCCCGCCGGTTGGCCAAGCCGCACCGGTTCCACCGCAGTGGACGCCGCCAACGGCGCCGGTTCAGGCTCAGTGGCCGGCACCCGACTGGACACCTCCGCCGCCGCCTCCGCGCCGCAGCAGGCGCCGGCGGATCGCGTTGCTGGCCCTCGTCGCCGGCCTCGTCGCGGCCGGTCTGACCGCCGGCGGCCTCGTGCTGTTCGGCTCGTCCTCGCCGGCACTCACGTTCCAGGGCAAGCACATCGACCATCCCGAGCGGGTGCTCGCGGCAACCGAGACCAAGGTGCGCGCGACGGTGCACGACCGGCACGGCGCGCTCGACAACAACACGCGCTGTTACTTCGCGCGGCCCAAGCAGCCCGCAGCGGGCGCGAACAAGAACGACGTCGACACTGCGCTGCGATGTGGGCCGGTGCTGTTCGTCGACGGGGACACCGGCAGGACGTTTCTGTCCTACACGCTGAGCGCCGCGAACTCAGGCGGCTCGGTCACGCTCACGGCTGCGGACAATCCGTCCAGCGACGAGCCCGCCGCGGTACCGACCACGGTCGACCTCGTGCGGCCCGATCGCAAGGCAGCGCCGCGCACCAACACGCTGAGCGTGCCGCAGCCACCACCCGCGGCGAAGAACGCACTGCTCGCCGACGACCTGGGCAAGGTTGCGTCGCCCAAGCAGCTGGACACCGCGTTCATGGTCAGCCTCAATACCGGCGTCAAGCTGATCGCGGTCGGTATCGTGCCGCGTTACGGCCAGGGCGACGACGCACGGTCGGCGCCGCCGGGCGAGGAGCTCATCGCGTTCCAGACAGTGGACGAGCCAGGTGAGCAGGCCGAACAACCTTCCAACGGCAGCCTGACGCTGTCCGACGCCAACGGCTCGCGCCCGGTGCCGTTGGCGCCGGCATCGGACCAGTGGGACATCGTTGCCGAACCGGCCGGAGCGACACCGAGACTCGTCCTCAAGGACGGCGGCTACACCCAGACCATCACGCTGCCGTCCGGCAATCTCGGGGCGAGCAACCTCGCCGTACTGACCCGCAGCAACCGGCTGGAGTCGACGCAGCGCAACGGCGACGTCGGTGTGTCGTTCAGCGATGCGAACGGCTCGGCGTCGACGACGTTCCACGCGACCCTGTACGGCGCCAAGCTCGACTTCTGGTTCCTGGGCAACATCAAGCAACACGCCAGCAAGCCCGGCGACGCGTTGCTGTTCGTGCACATGAACTACACCGACCCGCAGGCCCCCGGCGGACCGTACGGATTCGATCCCGGATTCCTCACGCTGAAGATGCCCAACGGCGTGATCGTGCATGCGCGAAATCTGGCGCCGGATCCCAACAAGGTCGCAGACGTCTTCGAGGTGCCGGCAACCTTCACCAGCGGCACGGTGGTCGTCACGGGCTCGTTCGTCCAGGACGGTGTGACCGCCACGGTCACCGCGCCGGCGAGCTTCCCGGTGTCATTCGCCGCCGGCTGACCTACGCCGCGCGAATCGCGTTCAGCGGACGAACGTGTCCAGTGCCACCGCGACGAACACGAACGCGAGGTAGCTGTTCGACAAGTGGAACAGCTGCATGGGCTTGGCGTTCTCGCCGCGCGTCGTTCGGCGCAGCAAGCGATGCGCACCGCCGAGCAGCACCGCGCCGGCCACGCAGGCCAGCACCCCGTACAACCATCCGGTGGCAACCGGCCACAACACGATCGTCGCTGCGACCGTCAGCCATGAGTACAGGACGATCTCGCGCGCCACGCGCACCGGCGACGCCACGACAGGCAGCATCGGCACAGCGGCGCGCGCGTAATCGTCGCGATAGCGGATGGCCAGCGCCCAGAAGTGCGGCGGCGTCCAGAAGAACACGACCGCGAACAGCACCAGCGCCGGCCAGCCGACCCGTCCGGTGACCGCCGCCCAGCCGATGAGTACCGGCATGCATCCGGCTGCCCCGCCCCACACGATGTTCTGCGCGGTACGCCGCTTCAGCAGCATCGTGTAGACGACCACGTAGAACGCGATCGCAGCGAACGTCAGTGCGCCGGCGAGCCAGTTCGTCACGAAGCCCATCGTGACGATCGCGACGATGCCGAGCAGGAGTCCGAAGACGAGCGCGCCCGTCGGCGAGACGTCGTGGCGGGCCAGTGGCCGGTGGCCGGTGCGCCGCATCACGGCGTCGATGTCACGGTCCACGTAGCAGTTCAACGCGTTCGCGCTGCCCGCGGCGAGCGTGCCGCCGATCATCGTCGCGAGCACCACGTCCCAGCCGGGCAGCCCGTGCGCGGCGAGCACCATCGAGGGCAATGTCGTGACGAGCAGCAACTCGATGATGCGCGGCTTGGTGAGCGCAATGTAGGCACCGACCCGGGAGCGCGTGCGCAGTTGGCGGGCCGGCAGGTCGAGGTGCTCAGGGGAAGCGGACGAGACATCTGCCGGGCCCAGCCGTACGGGCGCAACGGGTGTCTGCGTCACGCGATCAGGGTATCCGTCACGATGAGCGGTCCCGAGACCAGTATCAGCTGATCACAGGCCCGCCGGGCCATGCCTCGTTTGGCTAGGCTGAGCAGGACGGACGACGCACGTCGAACAGCGCCGAATCACCTCGCGAAAGGGGCGCGATCACCTGTGACCGACACCGAGGCACGCGTCGTCACGACGCACCCCGACTGGTGGACCGAGCTGGACACGAGGGCGGTGGACACCGCGCGGCTGCTCGCCGCCGACGCCGTGCAGAAGGCCGGCAGCGGCCACCCCGGCACCGCGATGAGCCTGGCCCCGCTCGCCTACCTGCTTTACCAGCGCGTGATGCGCCACGACCCCACCGATCCGCGCTGGATCGGCCGCGACCGCTTCATCCTGTCCAACGGCCACTCCTCGCTCACGCAGTACTGCCAGCTCTATCTGTCGGGGTACGGCCTCGAGCTGTCCGACATCGAGGCGCTGCGCTCGTGGGGATCGCGCACCCCGGGTCATCCCGAGTACGGGCACACCGTCGGCATCGAAGTCACGACCGGCCCGCTCGGACAGGGCGTCGGCAACGGCGTCGGCATGGCGATGGCGTGGCGGCGCGAGCGCGGCCTGCTCGACCCCGACGCGCCGTTCGGCGAATCGCCGTTCGACCATCACGTCTACGTGATCGCCGGCGACGGGTGCATGGAGGAGGGCATCTCGAGCGAGGCGTCGTCACTCGCCGGTCACCAGCAGTTGGGCAACCTGATCCTCATCTACGACGACAACCACATCTCGATCGAGGACGACACCAACGTCGCGTTCAGCGAGAACGTGCTCGCTCGATACGAGGCCTACGGCTGGCACATAC
>DATGFB010000422.1:0-4194 GCA_035309605.1 Jatrophihabitantaceae bacterium | reverse complement strand
TGCGCGGCAAGCAATTCTGCGTCCACGCGCGGCGAGTCGATTCCTGCGGCCGCGAGCCTCGCAGTTGCGCTCGCGATCAGCTCGCCGAGCGTCATTCGGCGCCGGCCCCCAGCAGCGCTTCGGTGTCAGCCTTCTGCAGCGCCGTGATCACGTCGTCGAGATAACCGTCGAGCACCTGGTCGAGGTTGTATGCCTTGAAGCCGACGCGGTGGTCGCTGATGCGGTTCTCCGGGAAGTTGTACGTGCGCACGCGCTCACTGCGGTCGACCGTGCGCACCTGCGAGCGGCGCGACTCGGACGCGGCCGCGTCGGCCTGCTCCTGCGCGGCGGCGAGCAACCGCGCTCGCAAGACGCGCAGGCCGGCCTCGCGGTTCTGCAACTGGCTCTTCTCGTTCTGCATCGACACCACGGTGCCGGTCGGGATGTGCGTGATGCGCACCGCCGAGTCGGTGGTGTTGACGCTCTGCCCGCCCGGGCCGGACGAGCGGAACACGTCGATGCGCAGGTCGTTCGGGTCGATCTCGACGTCGACGTCCTCGGCCTCGGGCAGCACGAGTACGCCCGCCGCGGACGTGTGGATGCGGCCCTGCGACTCGGTCGCCGGCACGCGTTGCACCCGGTGCACGCCGCCCTCGAACTTCAGCTGAGCCCAGACCTGATCAGTCGGCTTGCGGGCGCGCACGGCGATCGTCACCGACTTCATGCCGCCGAGGTCGGTCGGCTCCTCGCCGAGCACCTCGGTCGTCCAGCCCTGCCGCTCCGCGTAACGCAGATACATGCGCAGCAGGTCGGCGGCGAACAGCGCGGACTCGTCGCCGCCCTCGCCCGCCTTGATCTCGAGGATGACGTCCTTGCCGTCGTTCGGGTCCTTCGGCAGCAGCAGGTCGCGCAATCGCTGCTCGAGTTCGCCGATGCGGACCTCGAGGGTGACGGCCTCGTCGGCGAACGACGCGTCCTCGTCCGCGAACAGTCGTGCCGTCGCGAGATCCTCGTGCGCCGCGTCGAGGTCGTTTGCGGCGGCGATGATCGGGGCGAGTTCGGCGTACCGCCGGCCCAGCCGGCGCGCGGTCGCCTGGTCGGCGTGCACCGACGGATCGGCGAGCTGCCGTTCGACGTCCGCGTACTCGACACGCAGCCCGGGCAGCGGCCCGGCGCTCTCACTCATCGCTGCTCCTCTCGTCCCGACATACGAAACGGCGCCCGCCGCCGCGCACGATGGCACGGACGGCGGGCGCCGCCGAAAGAGCTAGGAGTTGCGGACGCGCTTGCCGAAGCGCTTCTCGAACTTGTCGACGCGGCCGCCGACGTCCATGATCTTCTGCTTGCCCGTGTAGAACGGGTGGCACGCCGAGCAGACGTCAGCGTGCAGCTGGCCGGACTTGGCGGTGCTGCGCGTCGTGAACGTGTTGCCGCAGGAACAGGTCACCTGCGTCACGACGTAGTCAGGGTGAATGCCTTGCTTCACTGTCTGGGTCCCTTCGAGGTGGCCGCCGGGTCGTCTTTCGAACATGCAGACGTGAACCGGAGCCTGGGTTTGTGTGACGTCAGTCTAACAGCGGCGACGGGCGCGCTGTTCCCGCGCGACCGCCCCCGATCGTGAAGGATTTCGGACGCGAGAGCGCCGAAATCCTTCACGATCGCGTGAGCTTGAGGGCGTACACGTCCAGGCCGTGGGGCAGGCGCCGGCCCGGTCGCAGGGACGTGCCGGACACCCGCAGCGCGGCGTCTTCGACGACGTGGCCGATGAACGCGGCACCGAGCAGCATCGCCAGGCTCGCGCCCGGGCAGCCCTGCGAGCCGTGGCTGAAGAAGTTGAACGACCAGTCCTCGCCGGCGGTGCCGCTCGCCCACTCCTCAGGGGCGAACCGGTCCGCGAACGTGATCCGGTCGCGGTTGCGGTGGTTGAAGAAGTTCGGGATCAGTACCTGCTTGCCGGCCGGCAGCAGCGCCCCGGTCGCGAACCGCACATCCCGGGTCGTCACCCGGCCGAACAACGGCGTCGTCGGCCAGAGCCGCATCGCCTCGCACAGGCAACCGGCGAGGTAGTCGAGCGCCACGACGGACTTCGGCGCGGACAGGTCGGCGCCCGACAGCTCGGCGCGCGCCTCGGCCCGCTGCAGCGGATGGGTGGACAGGGCGGCGAGCGCACGCAACACGTTCGCGGCCAGCGTGTCGCCCATCGCGAACAGCCAGTGGATCAGCTGGCCGGCAACATCGGTGTCGCCGTCGGACGGTGCCTCGGCGACGAGCGAGCAGAGGCTGCCCGGTTCCGCCTCGTCCATGTAGCGCTGTACCCGATTGACGAACGCCGCGTACCCGTCCGCCGGCTTGCCGGGCATCTTGTTGCCGGCCGCCATCAGCTCGCCCAACTCGGTAGCGAGCGACACGTCGTCGGCCGCGGCGTCGCCGAAGACGACGCGCCGGGTGATGCGCTGGAACGTGCGGTTGACGACGGTCCAGTCCGCGACGGGCTGCGCGCCGAGCCGATCCGCCTCCTCGGCGACGACCGCGAGGAAGCCGGGCGCAAGGCGATGCACCGGCTGCGCCGTGTCGAGCACCGCTTCGGCGAACGCGCGCCGGTTCTGCCACAACGGCGTGCGCGAGATCGTCAACGCGTTCGGCTGGAACGCCGCCATGCCTTTGCGCTTCGTGCCGGGATCGGACGCGAACGGTTCGGGCGAGCCCCCGAGCACCGTGCGGATGTCGTCGGGATGATGCACGAGCAGCGCGTCCTCGCGCGCGACACTGATCCAGAACGGGTCGGGCGCGAAGCGGCGCACCAATCCTTCGACAAGCCCGTACGCGAAGTCCTCGGCATGCACGGCCGAGGCGACGCGTGTCGGCAGCGGCCGCTTCGCGAACAGGCCGAGCACGACGTTCGGCACGCCGACCTGGGCGGTGAAACGTGCCCCGTCGACGAACGACGCGCGCGGAAAGTCCAGACTCATCAACCCGCCTTGCGCCAGGGTGCGAACGCGTTCTGGCTTCCTTCGAGCGCGATCGCGAGTTCGGGATGGTGCCGCACGATCACGTCGGCCATCGTGTGCTTCTCGACCCACTCCAGCCCGACCGGCGAGTAGATGTCCGGGCTGTAGTCGTTCGTGAAGAACCGGTCGCTCTTCAGCCGCCGCGAGGCCATCAGGATGAAGATGCGGAACGCCGTGTCGCTGAAGCCGAACCCGGGCGGCGGCTTCTCGCCGAGCAAACCGACCTGCAGGTCGACCGCCTCAATGTCACCAGCGTAGACGTCACGCATCTCGTCGTTCCACGCCTGGTTCGGCGTGAGGTCCTCGAACTTGCGGATCGGTGCCTTGCGCAGCAACTGCCGGAAGTCGTTGTAGCGCCGCACACCACGCTCCCGGTCGCGCAGGATGTCGATCGTGCCGAGGTCGACGTGCTCGCCGGTGACGCGCGTGTGATCCATCAGCGCGCGGGGGTGGTTGTGCAGCGTGATCGCGCCGGGGTGCTCGGTGCCGAAGTGATGCATCAGGTCGACCCAGCCGAACTTGTCGACCGCGTCCCGCGTGACCGCGCCCTGCAACGAGTTGAACTCGACGTTCTCGATGAGTGCGCCGGTGCGGTGGTCGCGCATCGCGTAGTCGTCGGGGATCAGCGGATGCAAGCGGTACACCGAGATGAACTCCTCGGTGATGGAGAACGGCGCGGCATGGTGCTTCTGCTCGCTGCCGACGATGCCCGCGAGCCCTTCGAGGTCAAGCGCACGCCCGACGGCGCGCGTCATGCGCATCCACTGCGGAAGCGCGCCGTACCAGTTCGCGTACATGCCCGTCGCGAGCACGGGATTCGCGAGAATGCCCGGCGTCCACTCGATCGTGTGGATCTTCGCCATCAGCGCGCTGTTCACGAGTCGCGCGGTGAGGAACAGCTTCTCGTCTCCCCACGACGGGTACGCCTTGTGCAGCTGGTCGCAGATCGCGTTGTGCTCCTTCGCGAACAGCGTGTGCAGCAGTGACAGACCGACCCAGTAGTTGTCGTTGAAGCCGGTGAGGTCCATGCCCTTCAGGTGCGGGTCGGTCTCCTCCGGGAGTTTGCCGTCCTCGATGACGAGCTTGCCCAGCTCGCCGGAACGCAGGCTGCGGTCGCGCTCCTCGGACGCGCCGTAGATCTGCGAGCCGTCCCACCAGTGCGTCACCGTATTGATGTAGGTGGCAGCGCTGCCGTCCGCGTCGATCT
>DATGFB010000421.1:0-2387 GCA_035309605.1 Jatrophihabitantaceae bacterium | reverse complement strand
GCAAGGTCGTGCTGCAGCGGGTGACCGTCGGCGCGCGCGGCGTCGACACCGTCGCGATCACGTCCGGCCTCGCCGCAGGCGACCGTGTCGTGCTTGCGGAGGTCAGTGCACCGATACCGACATCGACCGCGCAGAACCGCTTCGGCCGAAACGGCGTCGGTGGGTCAGGTGGCCTCGGCAACCTCGGCGGCGCCAACGTGCGCCGACTCGGCGGCTGACCCGCGATGACCACTCACGGACTCGCGGTTTCTGCGGGGTTGGTGCGTGATCATCACGAGCGCGACGGGTGCGGCGGCGTCGGCGCGCGCAACGCGCTGCTCAGATCGAGAACACCTTCGTCGCGTGCGCGAGTTCGATCGGGCCGTCGAACGCGCTCGCGGCCTCTTGCGCCGCGACCTCGCGCGACACCCACGGCGGGACGTGCGTGACGATCAGACGCTCGACGCCGGCGCGCGCCGCGTGCTCGCCGGCCTGCTTGCCGGTCAGATGCAGGTCGGGGACGTACTCGTCGTCGGGTCCGACGGACGCCTCGCACAGCAGTACGTCCGCCCCGCGCGCGAGCCGCACCAAGTCGTCGCACACGCCCGTGTCGCCGGAGTAGACGAGGCTGCGCCCGCCGTACGTCACGCGCACCGCGGTCGTCGGCACCGGGTGGTTCATCAACGCGTACGACACCTCGAACGGGCCGAGTGCGCCGTCGTTCGGCGTGGTGAAGCCGAACAGCTCGTGCAGACCGAGCTTGCGCGCATACGGGTCGTACGCGGCCTCGAGGCGATCGCGCGTACCGGACGGTCCGACGAGTGTGATGCGGTCGTCGACGTTCTTCGCGCGATAGCCGGGGCCTCCGTAGCGCAGCGCGACGATGAACGCGGTGAGGTCGATGCAATGGTCGGCGTGCAGGTGCGTCACGACGATCGCGTCGACCTCGGCAGGATTCACGAACCGTTGCAACATGCCGAACGTGCCGTGGCCCAGGTCGAGCACGAGCCGGAAGCCTTCGGCCTCGAGCAGGTATCCCGACGCGGGTGAATCCGGGCCCGGCATGCTGCCGGAGCAGCCGAGCACGGTGAGCTTCATCTGATCGGTCACGACGCAGCTCCGACCGGGCCGACGGCGAGCACTTCAGGGCCGAGGAACCGTCGGCTGAGTCGTTCGAACTGCTCGGCCGGGCCGGTGGCGCGAAAGACGTGCTGCGGCGGCGGCGCATCGTCCGGGCGCAGCAGATCGCGCTCGGTGAGCACGCGATACACGTCCTTGGCGGTCTCGTCGGCGCTCGACACGAGCGTGACCGAGTCCCCCATGACCACAGACAGCAGCCCGGTGAGCAACGGGTAGTGCGTACACCCGAGCACGAGAGTGTCGACGCCCGCTGCGTTCAGCGGTGCGAGGTACGACTCGGCGAGGCCGAGCAGCTGACGTCCACTCGTGACGCCACGTTCGACGAACTCGGCGAAGCGCGGGCACGCCGCGGCGGTGAGCTCGATGCCCTGCGCCGCGGTGAACGCGTCCTGGTACGCGCCACTGGTGATCGTGGCGACGGTGCCGATCACGCCGACGCGTCCGTTGCGGGTCGCGGCCACCGCACGGCGGACTGCCGGCAGCACGACCTCGACCACCGGCACGTCGTAACGTTCGCGCGCATCGCGCAGGCACGCAGCGCTCGCGCTGTTGCACGCGATGACGAGCATCTTCACGCCGGTCGCGACGAGGTCGTCCATGACCCGCAACGCGTACGCCCGTACTTCGGCAATCGGCTTGGGGCCGTACGGCCCGTGCGCGGTGTCGCCGACGTAGTGCAGCGTCTCGTGCGGAAGCTGGTCGAGCACGGCGCGAGCGACGGTCAGCCCACCCACTCCGGAGTCGACCATCCCGATCGCTGCGTCGCGGGTTGGGACGGGCACCGCGTCAGGATACGACCGGCCGCTCCGAGCGCTGCGACGCAGCCCTCGGATGCAGGAGCGCTGCCACACCGATGCCGACCGCGAACGAACACACGTGCGACTGCCACGACGCGTGCTTGTCGAACGACGGCAGCAGACTGCCCAAGTACGTGCCGAAGAACACCAAGACGCCGATCGCCGCGAGGATCCATTGCCAGCGTCGCGAGAAGTACGCACGCGCCAGCAGGTACCCCATCCAGCCGAACACCACCCCGCTGCTGCCGACGATCAGTCCGGACGGAGCGACCAACCAGGTCAGTGCCCCGCCGAGAACCACGACGGCGGCGCTGACGGTCAGCCAGGCGCGCATCCCGGACAAGAGCAGCACCCAGCCGATGGCTACGAGCGGCAGGCTTTCGGACGCGAGGTGCCCATAGCTCTCGTGCAGAAACGGCTGGGTGAGCACGCCCCACAAGCCGTCGATGCGGCGCGGCTCGAGACCGAAGC
>DATGFB010000420.1:0-5250 GCA_035309605.1 Jatrophihabitantaceae bacterium | reverse complement strand
CGAGCTCACGGTTCGGGCCGGTCTGCACGGTGACGATCGGTGCGATGGCGCGCAACCGCGGTATCTCGATCCGGTTCGGCGAGATCGCCAGCGCCGCCAGACCGAGGCTGGGCTGGGCGGTCGGGATGTCGCCGACGTCGGGCTGCGCGTACGTCGTCCCGCCGCCTCCGCCACCGCCCCATCCGGGCGACAGCACCCACGTGACGCCGGCTGCCGCGATCACGGCGATCGCGCCAATCACACACAGCAGCGTCACGCGGCTGGCGAGCAGTGCGCGCCGCGCCACGACGTGCGGCGCCGGCCCGGCAGCCGCCACCGCGCTGGCGCCCGGCGGTTTCGGTGCATGCTCGACCTGGACTGCGTCGGATTCTTCGGCGGCGCCGACCGGTTCGGCTGCCGCCTGATCGTCACTCACGAATGCGTCCCGTCCCCCCGAATTGCTGTTACACAACCTAACGAACCGACCCGCCTTCCCGTGATGATCACGCACCGACTCCCCCGGAAACCGGGGGTTTGTGCGTGATCATCGGGGATTTGGACGGCTCGGAACGCGCCGGTAGACTGGCCGATCGTGCGCAGAGTCCTGCGCGCGCAGGCCATGCCTCGGGGTACACGCCGAATTTTCGGAAGGTGACCGTGGGGGCGCCGCCAGTGCGGCGTGAAGACCGAGAGAGTGAGTCGTGGGTACCTACAGTCCCAAGCCCGGCGAGATCGAGCGCCGCTGGCATGTCATCGACGCGAACGATGTGGTGCTGGGCCGGCTGGCCAGCCAGGCCGCCTCGTTGCTGCGCGGTAAGCACAAGCCGCAGTTCGCCCCGCACGTCGACGTCGGCGACTTCGTCGTCGTCGTCAACGCCGAGAAGGTCGCCGTCTCGGGCAACAAGCGCGAGGAGTTTCGCTACCGTCACTCGGGTTACCCGGGTGGTCTGTCGAAGCGCACCGTCGGCGAATTGCTCGAGTCCAAGCCCGAGCGCGTCATCGAGCTCGCTGTTCGCGGCATGCTGCCGAAGAACACACTCGGCCGCGCACAGTTGAAGAAGCTCAAGGTCTACGCCGGACCGGAGCACCCGCACGCGGCACAGAAGCCGCAGCCGTTCGAGATCAAGCAGGTAAGCCAGTGACCACCGCACCCAACGCCCCGATCGTCGGCCGCCGCAAGGAGGCCGTCGTCCGCGTCCGGCTCGTGCCGGGCACCGGCCAGTTCACGCTCAACGGCCGCACCCTCGAGAACTACTTCCCGAACAAGGTGCACCAGCAGCTCATCCGCGAGCCGTTCGTGACGCTCGAGAAGGACGGCACGTTCGACGTCGTCGCGACGCTCGTCGGCGGCGGTGTCACCGGCCAGGCCGGCGCGCTGCGACTGGCGATCGCGCGTGCCTTGATCGACCTCACGCCCGACGACCGCCCCGCGTTGAAGAAGGCCGGCTTCCTCACGCGTGACGCGCGCGTCAAGGAGCGCAAGAAGTACGGCCTCAAAAAGGCCCGTAAGGCTCCGCAGTACTCGAAGCGCTGACGCGTTCGTGGGGACGCTGTTCGGCACGGATGGCATCCGCGGGCTCGCGAACGGCGACCTGACGCCCGAGCTCGCGCTGTCGGTCGCGAGCGCTGCGGCGCGCGTGCTCGTCGCGCACGATGCGTCGCATCGACCGGTCGCTGTCGTGGGCCGCGACCCGCGCGCGAGCGGCGAGATGCTCGAGGCGGCAGTAGTCGCCGGTTTGACCGCGGCGGGCGCCGATGTGTTGCAGGTCGGCATCCTGCCCACGCCCGCGGTCGCCTTCTTGACCGCGTCGTACGGCGCGGACGTCGGCGTGGTGTTGTCCGCGTCGCACAACCCGATGCCCGACAACGGCGTCAAGTTGTTCGCGCGCGGCGGCCTGAAGCTGCCCGACGACATCGAGGCCGAGATCGAGGACGAGGTCGAGCGCGGTGCGCAGATACGCCCGATCGGAGCCGCGGTGGGTCGAGTGCGCGTGCCGCTCGACGCGGTCGACCGCTACTTGACGCATGTCCTCGGCGCGGTGCCGATTCGGTTGGACGGCATCCGAGTCGTCGTCGACTGCGCGAACGGGGCCGCGTCCGGTGTCGCGCCCGAGCTCTACCGGCGCGCGGGCGCGTCCGTCGTCACGATCGCGTCGCATCCCGACGGGCTGAACATCAACGAGGGCGTCGGCTCGACACATCTCGACAAGCTGCAGGCCGCGGTGCTCGCGCACGGCGCGAATCTCGGTATCGCGCACGACGGCGACGCGGATCGCTGCCTTGCCGTCGACGCCTCCGGTGCGATGGTCGACGGTGACCAGATCCTCGGCATGTGCGCGATCTCGCTGCATGAAAAGGGCGCGCTGAAGTCCGACACCGTCGTCGCGACCGTGATGAGCAACCTGGGCTTCCATCACGCGATGCAGCGCGCCGGCATCGACGTCGTGACGACCGCGGTCGGCGACCGCTACGTGCTCGAAGCCTTACGCGACAAGGGTTTCAACCTCGGTGGCGAGCAGAGCGGGCACATCGTCTTCACCGACGCCGCGACCACCGGCGATGGACTGCTCACCGCGATGGCGGTCATGGCGCGCCTGGTCGAGACGGGCAGGCCGCTCGCCGAACTCGCCTCGGTGGTGCAACGGCTGCCGCAGGTGCTCGTCAACGTGAAGGTCGCAGACCGCGACTCGATCTGCGACCAGCCCGCCGTGCGTGCCGCGCTGACCGACGCCGAGGCACGGCTCGGCAACTCGGGCCGCATCCTGCTGCGACCGTCCGGCACCGAACAGCTCGTGCGCGTGATGGTCGAAGCTCCGACCCAGCAGCAGGCCGACGCCGTGGCGCATCAGGTGGCCGAGGTCGTCGCAGCGGTGTGAGCCGCGGGGGATCGAACCTGCCGGGCGCCGCCGCTGGTCGCGCAGACGCGTGGCGTGCGTCAGTACCCGCGGCGCCCGCGCTTGGGCATGAACGCGCCGGACATGACTTCGGCCGGAATCGGGATCGGACGCCCGACCGCATAGCGGTAGATCATCGCCTGCGCGTACGTGCTGATCGCGGCGAACACGACCGACGCGGCGATGAACGCGAGCACCGCCGCCGCTATCACGAGCCCGCCCACGACGCGCATGCCGCTCGTCCCGGTACCGAGCATGACGAAGCCGGCGATGAAGGCGAAGAGGATGGGCAGCAGTATCAAGAACTGGATCGCGCCCCAGCGCAGCGTCGTGCGCAGTCCGGTACCCCAACGCTGCGCGATCAGTGCGCCCGACCGGCGTACCGCAGCGATCGGCCCGAGCCCTTCGGCGACGAGGACCGGAACGACGAGATAGGACGCGATGGCCCACGCGAGCCCGGCGAACAGGCCGAGCAGCCTGCCGAGGATGCCGAGCCGTTGCTCCAGCGCGCGGATCGCCAGGCCTACGGTTGTCGTCACGAGCGCCCACGAGATGATCCGGCCGCGCATCGACCACGCGGCCGCGAGCACGCCGCCGAGGGTCGGCGTCCCGCCGTCGGCTTGCTGGTTCGCACCGATCACGAGCGCGGCCTGGAAATAGATACTGACGATCGACAGGCCGAGCACGGCGAGCACTCCGCCCACCCAGCCGGCGGCCTGGTCGGAGTGCGCGAACACCCGGCCGAGCGCCCAGCCCGGTCCGAACAGGATCGCCGCAGCAGCCAGACCCAGCACGAGTGACAGGAACGGCAGCACCAGCATCGACCGCTCGCGGCGCAGCAGTTCCCACGACGCGGACAGGATCTGCCGTCCGGTCGCACGAGCAGTGCTCCAGCCCTCACGCGGCTGCGGCTGTGGCTGCCACTGCGGGTACGGCGGCTGCCACTGACCCGGCGGCTGCGGCGCCGGCGGCCCGTAGCGGTACGGGTCGTACTGGTTCCCAGCCGGGTCGGTCGGGTACGTCATGGGTGTCTCCGTTCGTGGTGACGCTGGCGCGCGGCACCATCGTGACAGAGATCAGGACATCCCGGCAGGGTGCGCAGCTCGCGTGATCATCGCGCCGTGTAGTGGACGACGCCGTCGAGCGTCTCGCGAGTGAGCACACCGCGTTCGACGAGCACTTCGAGGTGTGCGACCGTCTCGTTCACGGCCATGACCTTGTTGAGCAGGTCGAGCTCGTCGAGATGCTTTTCGCGGCGAGTCCATGTCAGGACGTTTGCGACCTCGAACGCCGTCGCGGCACCGCGCGCCACTGCGTCGGCTGTCGCGTCAAGGCGACGTTCGTGATGCACGAGCAACTCGTCCACGCGATCGTGCACCGATGTCGTCACCGGGCCGTGCGCCGGAAGCAGCCGTGCGTCGGGCAGCGCGCGCATCAATTGCAGCGAGCCGAGGTAGTCACGCAACGGAGACGGCTTGCGCACGAGCTCGATGCCGATCGACGGAGTGATGTGCGGCAACACATGATCGCCCGCGAACAGCACGTCGTGGTCAGGGTCGTGGTAGACGACATGGCCTCGGGTGTGTCCAGGCGTCGCGATCACGCGCAGCGTCCGCGTCGTCAGGGGGATGTCGAAGGCATCGGGTAGCCAGCGGTCCGGGTCTTCCCAGTCGGTCAGATCCGGCCCGTCGCCCATGGCGGACGACCACTTCTGCAACTCGGCGGACAGGTCGAACGCTCCAGCGGCGTACAAGGCCTTGACGTCGGGATGCTCACGAATTGTGCGCAGCGCCTCGAGGCAGACTCGCTCGCCTTCGCCCAGCGACACCGACGAGCCCACCGCGCGACGCACGGCGATCGCCTGTGTGTAGTGGTCGCGGTGGATGTGCGTGACGAGGAACTCGCGCACGTCGGCGAGCGCATAGCCGATCGACTCGAGGCCTTTGGTGAGCAATTCGGTGGCGCCTTCGAGTGCCCAGCCGCCGTCGATCATCACGACCTGTTCGCCGTCCGCGACGGCGTAGACGTTCACGGCCCTCAGGTGGTCGCCGGGCAGCGGCAACGGGATGCGGTGGATGCCGGGCGCCTCTTCGTGCGCACCCGGCTGCTCCCACGCGTGCCGATCCACTCCTGCAACCTATGCGCCGCGCGCGCGGCTGCGCGCGCAGGTGTGACGCGGGCGACCCGAATCGGGCTTCGTATCGAGCGGCGCGTGAGGTCGGCATTCGAGCAGCGCGTGAGGACGGCATTGAGAGGCGCATGAGGTCGGATAGGTCGGCCACGCCCGCATCGGGAGAATGGAAAGCGTTATGCAGTCAGGTAATTCTCCGCGTTTGCGACTCTCGCTGATCCAGTTGATCGCGAGTGGGCTGGCGGC
>DATGFB010000419.1:0-6541 GCA_035309605.1 Jatrophihabitantaceae bacterium | reverse complement strand
GTACAGCATGGACGTCGGCTGCGTGCGGATGACCGAACGGCACCTGCACGACGACCCGCCGACGTCCGAACAGGTCGAGCGCGTCGTCGCCGACGTGCGTGCCGCCATCGCGCACGCGCGCCGTGCCGTCGACATCACGTCCGCAGACCGGTTCGTCGGTGTGGCCGGAACGGTGACGACCGTCGCCGCGATCGCCATGGGGCTCGACGCGTACGAGGCGGACATCATCCACGGCAGCGTGGTGAGTGCGGCCGCGGTCGACGACGTGACGCGGCGATTGATCGCGATGACGCACGCGCAGCGTGCCGAGCTTCCCGTCATGCATCCGGGACGGGTCGATGTCATCGGCGCCGGCGCGCTCGTGCTGCGCACGATCATGGCCGAGGCCGGCGCGTCCGAGGTGATCGCGAGCGAGCACGACATCCTCGACGGCATTGCGCTCAGCCTGCTGAGCTGAGCTCCTCCTGCTTCTTGTCCGCCTTGCTCTTCGGCGTGGGCGGTTCGGTGCCGAGCACGACCCGCCACACCTCTTCCGCGCCGCGGCGTGTGATCAGGTCGGCGGCTACGACACCGGCCGCGGAGAGTGCCGCCCAGCCGATGGCGTCGCGCCAGCGCACGTGGGGGTCCTTGGGCCTACGCGGCGGATCGTTCGGGCGCGCGGTGGACCACACGGTCTCGACCGTCTTCTTCGCCAGGACGCCGACCGGGATGCCGACGGCGATCGTCAGCACCTTCATCACGACCTTGCCCGCCACGTCGGCCATGCCCGAACCCTACCCAGCGCGCCTGGCAGGCTGTGCGCGTGACGGTTGCCGGCTCGGCGCGCGACGTGGTCAGGCTCGCGTCGTCGGCATCGTCGTTGGACGAGCTCGCTGCGCAGTGCATCGAGTGCCGTGCGTGTCCACGGCTCGTCGCGTGGCGCGAGCAGGTAGCCGTCGAGAAGCGCCGTGCGTTCGCCGACCAGGCGTACTGGGGCCGGCCGGTGCCCGGCTTCGGCGCGGCCGAACCGCGCATCCTCGTGGTGGGGCTGGCTCCCGCCGCTCACGGCGCCAACCGCACGGGACGCATGTTCACCGGCGACCGCAGCGGCGACTGGCTGCACGCGTCGCTCTACCGCGTCGGGCTGGCGAACCAGCCGACGTCCGTCTCCGCCGACGACGGGCTGACCCTGCGTGGTGTGCGCATCACCGCGCCCGTGCGGTGCGCGCCACCGGCCAACAAACCGACGCCCGACGAACGCGACACGTGTCGCGGCTGGCTGGCCCGCGAGATCGAGCTGGTGTGGCCGTCGCTGCGAGTCGTCGTCGTGCTCGGCGCATTCGGCTGGGCCGCGCTGTGGCCCGGGCTGCGTGCGGCCCGGGTACCGGTTCCGGCGCGGGTGCCGCCGTTCGGCCATGGCGTCGAAGCCGAGGTCGGCGCTCGCACGCTCATCGGCTGTTATCACGTCAGCCAGCAGAACACGTTCACCGGACGGCTGACCGAACCGATGCTGGACGCGATCTTCACGCGTGCCGCAACGCTCGCCGGACTCAGATGACGAGCGCGATGAGGTCCTGGGGCGTGAACGGCTTCGCGAGAAACGCGTAGGCACCTTCGCCGAACGCGCGGCGCTCTTCGGACGGACCGTCGTATGCCGAGCACACGATCACCCGCGTGGAGTCGATGACGTGGTGATCGCGGACCCGGCGCAGCAGGTCCCATCCGCTCATCCCGGGCATCATCAAGTCGAGCAGTAGATAGTCAGGAGCCGCGCTGGTCAGGTTGACCAAGGCCTCTTCTGCGGACGTGGCTTCGGACACCGCGTAACCGACGCTCTCCAGGACGACCCGGCACAGGTCGCGGACGTCCGCGACATCGTCGACAACCAGTACCGATCGCACGATGCGCAAAGCTATACCGTCGGCACGCCATTCCCTTTAGGCACACGGCCCCAAATCAGGGCACTTAGTACCCGATCGTCAGTACGACCGCCGATTCGATAGCGTCGACTACATGGCGGGCCCAGTGCGGATCCTCATCGTCGGCGGCGGCTACGTGGGCATGTACACGGCGCTGGGCCTGCAACGACGGCTCTCGCGTGGCGCGGCCGAGATCACGGTGGTCGAGCCGCAGTCGAACATGACCTACCAGCCGTTCCTTCCCGAAGCCGCCGCGGGCAGCGTCGAGCCGCGTCACGTCGTCGTGCCGCTGCGCAAGGTGCTGCGCAAGTGCAACATCATCACCGGCGCGGTCGAATCCATCGAGCACTCGCGCAAGGTCGCGACGATCATGCCCGCCGAGGGAGCCGCATACGAGTTCGGCTACGACCTGCTCGTCGTGTGTCCCGGGTCGATCTCACGCATTCTGCCGATACCCGGGCTCGCTGAGACGGGCATCGGGTTCAAGACGATCGGCGAAGCGATCTACCTGCGCAATCACGTCCTGTCGCGACTCGACCTCGCCATGTCCACCAACAACGCCGACGAGCGACGCAAAGCACTGACGTTCGTGTTCGTCGGCGGTGGGTACGCCGGCGTCGAGGCCATGGCCGAACTCGAGGACATGGCCCGCTACGCGACGCGCTACTTCCCGGGTATCGAGCCCGCTGACATGCGGTGGCTGCTCATCGAGGCCGCCAGCCGGATCATGCCGGAGGTGTCGGTGCGGCTGTCGGCATACACCGTCGACCGGCTCACCGAGCGCAAGATCGACGTGCGGCTCAACACGAGACTCGAGTCTGCGGTCAACGGGCGCATCGTGCTGTCCGACGGCGACCAGTTCGACGCCGACACCCTGGTGTGGACGGCCGGGGTCAAGGCCAACCCGGTGCTGGCCAAGTTCGGGTTGCCGTTGGACGACGCCGGACGACTGCCGTGCTCGGCCAACCTGACCGTCAAGGGCGTCAACGGCGTGTTCTCGGCGGGCGACTGCGCGGCGGTCCCCGATCTGAGCAAGGACGACCCGGGTGCCCTCACCAGCCCGAGTGCTCAGCACGCGGTGCGGCAGGCGAAGGTGCTCGCCGCCAACGTGGCCGCGACCGTGCACGGCGGCGCGCTGCACGAATACCGGCACAAGTACGTCGGCTCCGTCGCGTCGCTCGGGCTGTACCGCGGCGTCGCCGAGGTCTACGGCATCAAGCTCCGCGGGGTGATCGCGTGGTTCATGCACCGCACGTACCACGTCTCGCGCATGCCCACGTTCAACCGCAAGGTGCGCATCGTCGCCGACTGGACCGGCGCGTTGTTCTTCCGTCGCGAGGTGGTGTCGCTGGGCCAGATACAGAAGCCGCGGTCGGAGTTCGAGCAGGCCGCCGGCGAGCGTCGCTTACCGGATGTGAGCTGAGCCGTCAGCCGCCGGCCTTGCGGCGGAACGTTCGCTTGCCGCCGGCCGCGGAGTGCTCGCCATGGATCTTCGAGTCACCGTGCGGGCCGCCCTCGGCCGCTCGCGCCGCCTGCTGGCTGCGCTTGCGCTCGAGCGCCTCGCGGAACTGTGCTTTCGGGTCGCCGTCCTCGTTCTTGCCGGTACCTGTCGGGCTCATGGCTGCATTGTTCCTATTCTGACTGGCATCCGCACACCCCCGTAGCCCAATCGGTAGAGGCAGGCCCCTTAAAAGGGTCCCAGTGTCGGTTCGAGTCCGACCGGGGGTACGAGTACACGAGTGCTGCACGACGTCCCCCGGCCCGCGGGGGAGCGTTTTGCCGGGGGACGTCGAGTCTGTGTGGGACTACTTCCAAGCGCGGACGTAGTCGACCTGGTAGGGCTGCGAGAGGTTCGTCGAACTGCTCACGGCGTTCGCGGCGATCGTCTGCGCCGTGTCGGTGCCCATGTTGAGGATCAGGTAGAACGGCTGGTCGAACGGCGCGGGAGCGTGCGCGCCTGGAGGCTGGTACGGGTAGGCCGTCTGCCACGTCGTCTTCCAGCAGGTCGTTCCGTCATAGCTGAACGTCATCGTCGTCGGCGTCCACTCGAGCGTGTAGGTGTGGAACTGCGTCGCCATGTTCGGCACCACGCAGTAGTTGCCGCTCTGCGCGTCGCCGGGCGTGACGACGTAGTGCAGGTGCGGCGAGGCGACGTCGTCGTACCAACCGCCGGACTCCATCACGTCGATCTCGCCGTAGTCGAGTTGCCCCCGCGTGTTGTACGAGCTCTCCGGCAACAACCAGAACGCCGCGTGCAGACCCTTGCTCATCGGGATCTTGGCGCTGATCTGGAAGCGACCGTAGGTCTGTGTGAACTTCTGCTTCGACACGACCATGCCGCTGTAGTACGACGCGTTCGTTCCGGCGCAGTCGAACGGCGCGGCGGCGCGCGTGGTGGGCAGGTTCATCGTGCCGTTCGCGACGGAGACGTTCTTCGGCGTGTAGCACTCGGCACCGCCGCGGAAGCCGCCCGCGACGGACGTGAAGGGCGTCCAGTGCGCGCTGTTCAGGCTGGTGCCGCTGAATTCGTCATCGAGCGTGCACACCCACGCCTGACCGTTCGCCTTGTGGATCGTCGGCCCGCACGACGGGCTCGGCGCGGTGCTCGCGCCGACGCTCGTGCCGAACGCGCACACTCCGGCCACCGCGACCGACGCCGCCGTGATCCGTCCGATGACTCCCACGTGGACCCCTCCCGCGAACCGACCGGGTGGTCGATTCATATGATGACAAGGGAGAGAATGAACGAGTTATCATATGAATAGCAAGTCAGCTGGCACGTTCTGACCCAGAAAATCAGTCACAATCGGGCGGGACCGGGCAAATGGTCAGGCAGAAAAGGTCATATTAATCGGCAGGCTGCCCGATTGCCGGGCTCACCGCGTGCGACCGCCTGGGCGCAGCCTGCCGGGTGGCAGCGGCGGCGCCGCCAGCGCGTCCGCGGCGGCGAAGCCGACGACGGTCCCGAACGCCGTGCCGTCCATCCATTCCGCTCGCGCGGCCGCGATCTCGTCGCTCGTGCGCGCGACGAAGTTCCACCACATCACGATCTGCTCGTCGAACGGGACGCCACCGAGCAGCATCAGCCGTGCGCCGGAGCCGCTCTTGAGGGCGAGGTCGGCGCGGCCCATGCCGAGGTAGAGCATCGCGCCGGGCGACAGCGGGACGTCGTCGACGTCGGCAGTGCCCGACAGCACGAGCACCGCATGCTCGAATGCGCGCTCGAGCGGGAACGTCACAGCGCCGTCTTGCCGGATCGTCATGTCGACGCCGACGAGGGGGCTGAACGTTCGTCCGGGGGAGTGCAGGCCGGCGACCTCGCCCATGAACACCGTGGCGTTCAGCGCACCCTCGGTGATCGCCGGCAAGTCGTCGTGCCGATCCCAGCCGGGCGCCACGGTGCGGAACTCGTCGGGCAGGGCAACCCACAACTGCACGCCGTGCAATCGGGCCGGGTGCGTCGGCGGTGACTGTTCCGCGTGCGCGATGGCCGCACCTGACGTCATCACACCGAGCACCCCCGGACGGATCACGTCGTCGCTGCCGATGCTGTCACGGTGGTGGATCTCGCCCTCGAGCAACCAGCTCACCGTCTGCAGGCCCATGTGCGGATGCGGAGGGATCTGCATGCCCGGCGCGGACGCGATGTCGTCCGGACCGTAGTGATCGACGAAGCACCACGCTCCGACGAGGCGGCGGCCCAGGTTCGGCAACAGGCGACGCACCTTCGTGCTTTCGCCGAGCTGCACCTCGCGACCCTGGAACAGCTCGCGCACCGGCTGGGTTGCAACATCGATGAGACCGCCGCACTGCGTGAGGCTCGGCGTCCGATCGAGGTTGCTCACGCAGCCGACCCTACGAAGAGGATGCGACCATGTCGACCGCCGTCACCCTGAACGCGGCCAAGGAGCGCTACGAGATCACCGTCGACGGGACGGTTGCCGGGTTCACTGAGGCGTATCCGCGCGGTGCAGTCGTGTTGTTCCCGCACACCGAGATCTCGCCCGGCTTCGAGGGGCACGGCCTCGCGACGCAGCTGATTCAGGCCGCACTGGACGACGTGCGTGCGCGCGGCCTCAAGATCCGTGCGACGTGCCCGTTCGTCCTGGCGTTCCTGGACAAGCACCCCGACTACGAGGATCTGCTCGCCTGAGGCAAGTGCCGTGTCCACAGGGCTGGACGCTGTCCACAGGTCGACCTCGGTGCCCCCGTTTGCCGCGCGTCCGCGCCTACCTTCGCGTCGCATCGGCGCGGTTGGCAGGAGAGGCAGCAGGCGATGGCGTTACGACGAATGTGGCTCGGTTGTGCCGTGCTGGTGCTGTCGGTCGGCGGGCCGATAGCGGTGTGGGCCGGCACCCCCGGTGCCGATCCGCAGAACGGCGCGTGGTCGGGCGGCCTGGTGCTCGCGCCCGGTCCTGAGCAGCTGGTCTTGTGGAACCTGCCCGGGTCGGGCGCCGCGCGCGGGACGTGCGTCGACGCCCACGTCGCCGGACCGCTGCACGGGCCCTACGCGATTGCCGAGACGGTGCGCGATCCGGTGTACGGCGAGCTCAACCACCTCTACGCAGACCCGTCGACGTCGGATGTGCGGCTGGCCGAACTCAGCGCGTTGAACAGCCGCAAGTACGACATCGTCGATCGCG
>DATGFB010000418.1:0-2816 GCA_035309605.1 Jatrophihabitantaceae bacterium | reverse complement strand
CCGACGAGGTGGACTTGCGCGCCTCGCGGGCTGCCTTGGTCTGCTGCTTCTGCCGCGCGTATGCCTCTTTGCGCGTCTTCGGTGCGGTGACCGGCCCGCGCTGCGGAACCACGTCGCGACGCTTGGGCGTCGGCCGGCCCTTGGCCCCGGACACGACGTCCGGGTCACCCTCGACCTCGGCGGTCGCCTCGGCGGCCTCGGCCGGGGTGCGTCTTGGCAACAACTTCACGCAGGCAAGAGTAGTTCAGGTGCCGGCTGTGGTCGGCTGCGGCAGCGCGAGCATGCGGTCGAGGGCGAGGCGCGCATTCGCCGCCACCGTCGGCTCGACCGTGATGCGGTTGAGCACTCCACCGTGTACGAGCGCTTCGAGGGTGCGCACGAGGTGCGGCAGGTCGATGCGGTTCATCGTCGAGCAATAGCAGACGGTCTTGTCGAGGAACACGATCCGCTTGTCGGGGTGCGCGTCGGCGAGCCGGCGCACGAGGTTCAGTTCGGTGCCGATCGCCCAGGACGAGCCCGGTTCGGCAGCGGCGACGGTGCGGATGATGTATTCGGTCGAGCCGACGAGATCGGCGGCCTCGACGACCTCGTGCTTGCACTCCGGGTGCACGAGGACGTTCACGCCGGGCACCCGAGCGCGCACGTCCGCCACGTTCTGGGCGCTGAATCGACCGTGCACCGAGCAGTGCCCGCGCCACAGCAGCATCGTCGCGTCGCGCAGTTGTTGCTCGGTCAGTCCGCCATGCGGCTTGTGCGGGTCGAACACGACGCAGTCGTCGAGCGACATGCCGAGCTCACGCACTGCGGTGTTGCGGCCGAGATGTTGATCGGGCAGGAACAGCACCTTGTCGCCGCGGTCGAGCGCCCAGCGCAGTGCTTGCTCGGCGTTCGACGACGTGCATACCGCGCCGCCGTGCGCGCCGGTGAAGCCCTTGATCGCGGCAGACGAGTTCATGTAGGTGATCGGCACGGTGCGCTCGGCAACGCCGGCGTCGGTGAGCACGTCCCACGCCTCGAGGACCTGCTGGTAGCTCGCCATGTCGGCCATCGAGCAACCTGCCGCGAGATCGGGCAGCAGCACCTGTTGTGCATCCGAGGTCAGGATGTCCGCGGACTCGGCCATGAAGTGCACGCCGCAGAACACGATGTACTCGGCGTCGGGGCGCGCGGCGGCATCACGCGCCAGCTTGAAGGAGTCGCCCGTGACGTCGGCGAACTGGATCACTTCGTCGCGCTGGTAGTGGTGGCCCAGTACGAAGACACGGTCGCCGAGTTGCTCCTTCGCGACGCGGGCCCGTTCGACGAGAGCCGGGTCAGATGCGGGCGGCAGGTCGCCGGGGCACTCGACACCGCGTTCGGACGAAGCGTCCGAACCCTGGCCCAGCAACAGCAGCGCCAGCGGGGTCGCCTGGGGCTCCGTGAAGGTCACTCGTGTCCTCGCTTCGCTGCGGGCACGAGTGGGAGACCACCCTTCATGTGCCCATTTGTTCGCTCGCGGTGCTCGCTCACGAGCCCAAGGATACGGGCGATGTTGGCGCGTCCGGACGAGGTTTGTGATCAGGCAGCTACCATGGAATAGCACCGGGTCACCTCCGGTTGCCCAGATTGTTCAAGCCGTGATTCCGCCCGCGCCGAGGAGCAGCATGACCACCACCGAGAGCACGTCGATCGAGCTGACCGGAGCTCCCGCTGATGCACCCGCCACGTCCGTCGCGTTGACCGACACGGCCGCCGTCAAGGTGCGCGCACTGCTCGACCAGGAAGGCCGCGACGACCTGCGGCTGCGCGTGGCAGTTCAGCCCGGCGGTTGCTCGGGACTGCAGTACCAACTCTTCTTCGACGAGCGAGCGCTCGACGGAGACCTCGAACTCGACCTCAACGGTGTGCCCGTCGTCGTCGACCGGATGAGCGCGCCCTACCTCGGCGGCGCCACGATCGACTTCACCGACACCATCGAGCAGCAGGGCTTCACGATCGACAACCCGAACGCCTCTGGCGGTTGCGCCTGTGGCAACTCCTTCTGCGGCTGATCTCACACTCTCTCCGCTGACCGGTCGTGGACAGGCCGGTAACCGTCTGATCGGATAGCGTGCCCGCCATGCCCGTTCTCGTTGCCGGCTCCATCGCGACCGATCACCTGATGCATTTCCCGGGGAAGTTCTCCGAGCAGTTGCTGGCGGAGCACTTGCACAAGGTGTCGCTGTCGTTCCTGGTCGACGACCTCGTAGTGCGGCGCGGCGGCGTGGCCCCCAACATCTGCTTCGGCATGTCTCAGCTCGGTGGCTCGCCCGTATTGATCGGCGCGGTCGGCGAGGATTTCGAGGATTACCGGGCCTGGCTCGAGCGGCACAACGTCGACTGCCGGTTCGTGTACGTCTCGCCGGTGCATCACACCGCACGTTTCGTCTGCACGACAGACGAGGAGATGTGCCAGATCGGCTCGTTCTACGCGGGGGCGATGGGCGAGGCGCGCCAGATCGAGTTGAAGCACGCGTGGGATGCGACAGGCGCAGACCTCGCGGTGATCAGTGCCTACGACCCGGCGGCGATGGTGCAGCACACCGTCGAATGCCGCGAGCGCGGTTACCGGTTCGCGGCTGACCCGTCACAGCAGATCGCGCGCATGGACGGCTCGCAGCTCGTCGAGCTGATCGACGGCGCCGATCTGTTGTTCACCAACGACTACGAGAAGCAGCTGCTCGAGTCCAAGACCGGCCTGTCCGACGCGCAGGTGCTCGAGCGGGTGAATGTGCGCGTCACGACGCTCGGTTCCAAGGGTGTCGAGATCGTCGGCCGCGATACCGAACGTGTGCAGG
>DATGFB010000417.1:0-2725 GCA_035309605.1 Jatrophihabitantaceae bacterium | reverse complement strand
ACTCGAACAGCATCCATCCCGGCTCGATGATCGAGACAGGGTCGAAGGTCCCAGAAGGCGTCGTGCGCCCTGCCCGCGCGCGCCACGCTCCGACGGGTGCGAACCGAGCTGCGAATCGTTCGCGGCGGTTCAGGCTGGATGGCCCGCCGTCGGCGGGCCTTACGGCCCTCACCTCGAGCGCGCGGGTTCACGAGGCTGGACGGTGTCGACGTCGAACGAGGTGTCGACGTCGAAACGAGGTGCCGTGACTAACGCAGCACGTACTAGGCGTGGCCTCGTCATCGGCGCTGGAGCCGCTCTCGGCGGCGCCTGGGCGCTCGGTGCGCTGACCGCGCTCGCAGACGTGCAAGGCTACGACCCGGCCGAGGCAGATGTCGTCGTCGGCACGTCGGCGGGCAGTGTGCTCGCCGCCATGATCGGCTCGCATGTTCCGTTGTCCGACTTGGTCGCCCGGCTGTCCGGATACGGCGACGAACTCGGCGGAACCGCGCCGGTGAACGCACTGGACGTCGAGCGCGATCTCGTCTACGCCGCGCTGGGTGACATCCCGCGGCCACACCTACTGCCCGCGAATGCGGTCCTTGCGGCACGCACGCTAGCCCGGCCGCACGCGCACACACTGATGACGCTCGCTGCGGCACTCGCGCCGCGCGGGCGTGGGGACCTGACCCCGGTGCGCGCGCTGGTCGATTCGCTCGCCGACGGGTGGCCGACGCGGCCCACGACGTGGATCGTCGCCATGGACGCGAACTCCGGACGACGCGTCGTCTTCGGCCGCGACGACGCGCCGGCAGCGTCCTTGGCGGACGCCGTCGCCGCATCATGTTCCGCGCCGGGGTACTTCCCGCCGTTCGCGATCGCGAATCGCCGTTACGTCGACGGGGGAGCGGTATCGATGACGAACGCCGACGTACTCGAAGTCGCCGGGCTGGACGAAGTCCTCGTCCTCGCGCCCATGTGCATGCGCGAACGAGATCGCGCCTCATCAGTGCTCGCCAGGTTCGAGCGACGCTTGCGCAACTACGCGAATCGTCGGCTCGAGGCCGAGACCAGGCGGCTTAGTGCGCAAGGCATACACGTCCGCGTGCTCGCTCCCGGCGCGTCGGACCTGACTGCCATCGGTGCGAACGTCATGGACCCGCGGCGCCGCGATCAGGTGTTCGAGACAGCAGTGGCGACGACGCGCACGTTGCTCGACCACGACCGCTGGACGCCCCAATCCGCACCGAAGTCAGCGTAGCGACGACGTGTGCGGACGTTCGACGATCGGGCAGCTCAACAGTGGCGCGCGGACGGCCGCCTGCTAGCGGCTGACGCGAACCGACAGCTGAGCACTTTCGTTCATTCGACCACGACGCGGATGTTGTCGCCGAGTCCTGAGATCGTTGCCTTTGCGTCGGTCACGTCGATCGTGACGAGTGCGGCACCGAGGCGTAGCCCGGATACGCGCATCGGAAGAAGTTTTTTTGGGACGCGCGGTGCACATCGGACTGTCGACGGGAGCTGTGGTTCGAGTTGTAGCAACGTGCGCAGGAGCGAGATCGGTGCTGCGGCTGCCCACGCTTGTGGAGAGCACGCTGCCGGGTAGGGCACGGGCGCGGTGAACTCCGCGCGATCGAATCCGCAGAAGAGTTCGGGTAGGCGATGGCTGAAGGACTTCGCTGCATCCAGGAGCGAGACGGCGACTCGTTGCGCCTCATCGACGAAGCCGTATCGCATCAGGCCGGCCGCGCATAGTGCCGTGTCGTGTGGCCACACCGACCCGTTGTGGTAGCTCATCGGGTTGTACCTGGCCATGGAGGTGGCGAGTGTGCGTATGCCCCATCCGGTGAACATCTGGTCCGACATGAGGTGCCGTACAACCGACAGCGCCTTGTCTTCGTCGACAATGCCTGCCCACAGGCAGTGACCCATGTTCGACGCGAGCGCGTCGATCGGGCGCTTGTCGCGGTCGAGGCCGATTGCGAACCAGCCGCGTTCGTCAAGCCAGAAGTCTCGGTTGAACCGCTTCTTGAGCTGTGCAGCGTCCGTGCGGTAACTCTCCGCGGTGGTTGGGTCGCCAGCAGCGTCGGAGAGCTCAGCGGCGGCCTGCAAGGCCGCGTAATGGTAGGCCTGTACCTCGGCGAGCGCGATCGGTGCCTCGGGCAGGCGGCCGTCGGCGAACGAGATGCCGTCCCACGAGTCCTTCCAGCCCTGGTTCACGAGGCCGTGCTGGTTCGGGGTGCGGTACTCGACGTACCCGTCCGCGTCGCTGTCGCCGAAGTCGGCGAGCCAGCGCATGGCCCGGTGTACCGCGGGCAGCAGACCCGCGAGATCAGGCCACGGGATCCCCCATCGGTGCAGTTCGCCGACGAGCCACACGAACAACGGTGTGGCGTCCGCGGTGCCGTAGTAAGCGGTGCGCCCGGCCGAGTTGAACGCGTTGGCCGGTCCGAAGCGCAGCTCGTGCAGGATCCTGCCGGGCTGCTCCTCCGTCGTGGCGTCCAACTCCCGGCCTTGATGATCGGCGAGCGTCTGCAACGTCCCGAATGCGAGGCCGGTATCAAGTGGGAGCACCATGCCGGCCGTCACGAGCGAGTCCCGTCCGAACAGCGCCATGAACCACGGCGATCCGGCTGCGACGACCGCGCGCTGTGGATGGTCCGGGTCGAAGATTCGCAGCGCGCCGAGATCTTCGATGCTTCGGCGCAGCACAGCGGCGAGGTCTCCGTCTGCTGTGTGCACC
>DATGFB010000416.1:0-2269 GCA_035309605.1 Jatrophihabitantaceae bacterium | reverse complement strand
GGCGAGGCGCCGGGCGAGGCGGCACCCGCCGCCGAGGCCCCGGCCGAGTCCGCGGAGTAATTGCGCGAGTGGCCACTTGCACGCCGAGTGGCCACTTATAACTGGCCACTCGGCGTCTAAGTGGCCACTCGATGCAGAAGGATTGCCGTGCCCGACGAACGTCAGCTGATCGTCGGGCTCGGCAATCCCGGACCGCGCTACGTAGGAACACGTCACAACGCCGGGTTCCTCGTCGTCGACCTGCTCGCCGAACGACTCGGCGCGCGGTTCAAGGCGCACAAGGGACGCGCCGACGTCGTCGAGGGCCGCATCGGGCCGATCGCCGTCGTGCTGGCCAAGCCGAAGTGCTACATGAACGAGTCCGGCGGCCCGGTCGTCTCGATCGCGCGTTTCTTCAAGGTGCCGATCGAGCGGATCACCGTCGTGCACGACGAGCTCGACCTGCCGTTCGGCACGCTGCGGCTCAAGCGCGGTGGCGGCGACGGCGGCCACAACGGGCTGCGCTCGACGACGTCCGCACTCGGCAGCAGGGAGTACGGCCGCGTGCGCATCGGCATCGGCCGCCCACCCGGACGCATGGATCCCGCTGACTACGTACTGCGCGAATGGAGTGCGGCCGAACGCAAGGAGCTGCCGTTGCTCGTCGACCGCGCAGCAGACGCGGTCGACAAGCTTGTGACGGACGGTCTGGAAGCAGCCCAGAACGACTACAACGACTAGGCGAAGATGCCCGAGTGCGCGGCCTCGTGGGCGAGCAACCAGCGCTTCGCGTCGAGGCCACCGCCGTAGCCGGTGAGCGAACCGTTCGCGCCGATGACGCGATGGCACGGCACGATGATCGAGATCGGGTTCTGCCCGTTCGCCAGGCCGACCGCCCGGGCTGCATCGGGCGAACCGATCGCCGCCGCCGTCTCGCCGTAGCTTGCCGTCTCGCCGTACGGGATATCGACGAGCGCCGACCACACCCGCTTCTGGAACGCCGTGCCGGCCGCGTTCAGCGCCAAGTCGAACGTGTGCCGCGTGCCGGCGAAGTACTCGCCGAGTTGCTCACGCACGTCGTCGAACGCGGCGTCGTCGCGCTCCCAACCCGGGCGCACGGCGACCGGATGCTTGCCGGTCGGCAGGTACAAGCCGGCCAGCCCGGCGTCGTTGCGCACGGCGAGCAAGTCACCGAGCGGTGACGGGATGTAGGTGTACTTCATCGCGAATCTCTCCTCGGTGAATCGGTCATCGTCAGTGTGAATCGGTCAAGGTCAGTGCAGCGTCGCCCACAGGTGATGCGTCGCGTAGGAACGCCAGGGCGCCCAGTCCGGACGTCCGAAGTCGAGATCGATGCCGAGCGAGTCGGCCGCCGTGCGCACGCCGAGATCGCCGGCCATCAACACGTCGGGATCGGACACCGCGCGCATGCGCAGGTAATCAGCCGTCCACGGCCCGACGCCCGCCAGCTGCAGCAACGCGGCCCGTACCTCGTCGCGATCCGCGCCGGGGTCGAGCACGAGTGCATCGGACATGGCCGCGGCAAGGCCGGTGATGGTGCGTCCGCGCGAACGTGGCATCGGCAGGGTCGCCGGGTCGACGCCGGCGAGCTCGGCCGGCGACGGGAACAGTCGCCACGGTTCACCGTCGAACGCGAGCCGGCCGTGCTCGGCGGCCAACCGGCCGAGCACCGTGCGCGCTCCGGCCACGGAGACCTGCTGCCCGACCACCGCGCGCACCGCCATCTCGAATCCGTCCACCGCGCCGGGTGAGCGCAGGCCGGGGCGCTTCGCCACGAGCGGCGCGAGTGCCGGGTCGCGCATGAGCGCCGCGTCCACCGCCTCCGGGTCGGCGTCGAGATCGAGCAACCGCCGCACCCGTGACACGACGGCGACGAGGTCGCGCTGGTCGGCCAAGCGCAGCCGGCACGCCACTGCGCCCTCGCCCGCGGACAGCGTCACGAGCGCCGCCCCGTGCGGCGCGCGCAACACGCGGGTGTACGTGCCCTCGTGCAACGTCTCGACGCCAGCGATCGCGCGCGCGCCGAGAAAGCTCAGCGTCGCGTCGAGGTCCATCGGTGCGCGGTACGGCAGGCGCAGTGCGATCGTGCCGGGCTCGCTGATGCCGCCCTGCCGCTTGGCACGCAGCTGCGTCGGCGTCGAAGCGAACACCGTCTGCACCGTGTCGTTGAACTGCCGCACGCTCGAGAACCCGGCGGCGAAGGCCACATCCGCACTGGACAGTTCGGTCGTCTCGAGCAAGATGCGAGCGGTCTGTGCTCGCTGTGCCC
>DATGFB010000415.1:0-4719 GCA_035309605.1 Jatrophihabitantaceae bacterium | reverse complement strand
TGAGGATGACGAGCGTCTGGCCGACGGCGAGCGAGCCGACTACCGCAGCTTGCTGCAGGACGATCGACAGGTTCTCGGGCTTGGCGAACCGGTTGTTCGCGAAGGTGAAGCCCACGCACGCGATGATCAGGACGAGCAGCGGACTCAGCGCGGGCATGCGGTGCAGCACGCCGTGCACGCGGGTCAGCGCTGTGTGCGGCGGCCGGAGGAGTTCGTCGGCCGGGCCCGGTGCCTCGACTAGCTGCGTCATGGAGCCCCCATCCTCGTCGTGTGCGCCCGGTCCAGTCGAGTTCCCGAGCAGCTGGGAGTCACCGCCGGTGCGCGCTGGGGGAGGCAGCGCACCGGCGGGACGTCCAGCCGCGGTCCGGATCAGCTGCCCCAGCAAGCGCCGGCCGCCTGCGTCGGGGTCTGGCTGTCGAGACCGGTGATCGGGTTGGCGGTGACCAGCGCCGTTCCCGTGTTGATGAAGTCCTGGCCACTCGGCAGCGACGGCTTGGCGCCGCCGCGTGCGAGCGAGGCGATGGTGTCGACGCCCTTGCTCGCCATGAGGCCCGGGTACTGCGCCGAGTCGGCCGCGATGGTGCCGTCCTTGAGCAGCCCGTTCACGTACTTGCAGCTGCCGTCGATCGTCACGACGATGACGTTCTTCTTGCCGGCCGCTTGCAGCGCCTGCAGCGCTCCGTCCGCGGCGGGTTCATTGATCGTGTAGACGACGTTGACGTCGCTGTTCGTCGACAGGCAGTTCTCCATGGCGGTCTTGCCGCCGGGGATCGCGCCTTGCGTCGGCTGGTGGCACACGACCGTGTAGTCGCCGCCCTTACCGCCGGTGTAGTGGCCCGACTTCGCCTCCTTGCCGTTCTGCGTCGTGCTGCCGGGGTCGATGCCCATGCCTTCGAGGAAGCCGTGGTCGCGTGACGTGTCGACCGAGACGACCTGGTCGTTGAACAGGTCGAGCATCGCGATCACGGCCTTCGCGCCGCCGAGCTTCGCGGCCGTGTACTGGCCGATGAGCTTGCCGGCCTGTTCGTTGTCCGTGGCGTACGTGATGTCGACCGTGCTCACAGGCGTCGGAGCGGTGTCGAGTGCGATGACGTACAGACCCGCTTGCTTCGCCTTCGCCAGCTCGGTGTTGACGGCGTCGCCGTTGATCGTGATGAGGATGCCCTTGTCACCGCGCGAGATGGCGTTGTCGATCGCGCTGATCTGGGTCTGGGTGTCGCCGTCGCTCTTGCCCGCCGCGACAGTGAGCGACACGTTCTGCTTGGCCGCCTCCGCCTTCGCGTCCTTCTCCATCGAGACGAAGTACGGGTTGGTCAGTGTCTTGAGGATCAGTGCGACGCCGACCTTCGACCCGGACGACCCGCCGCTGCTCGTCGAGCTCTTCGACGAGCTGCATGCCGCCAAGGTCAAGGACCCGGCGAGCAGGGCCGTGACGGCGATGCGGTACCCGAAGATCCGGCGGCGCCGGTCCCGGCGGTCTGATGTCTGCATGGCACTCCCTAGCTCGTCCCGAAGTCACTGAGGAACATTGAGACAACGTTGTCCGAACCGTTATAGGCCGCGATGTGACGCAGGTCAACACCCCGGCAAGCAATCTCCTGGTCACGAATCGGCAACGTAAACGCGACGTTTGGTCGAGTTCTCCGATGATTTCTGACCGGTAGCGCTTCCGGTCCGGGTCATGCTTGACGTTGTCCTGTCGACCAGGCACCCTGCGTGCGGACAACGTTTTCCTCGCTCGCTTACTGACCACTCGGAGGTGCCGCACATGACCGCGCCTCCCGCTCCCGGCCGGCCACGGCTCCTCGTGATCGGGGAGGCGCTGGTCGACGTCGTGGCGGTGGCCGGCCGAAGTGGATACGCGCACCCCGGCGGGAGTCCGGCGAACGTGTCCGTCGGCGCGGCGCGGCTCGGGGTACCAACCGCGTTGCTGACCCGATTGGGCCGCGACGACGCGGCCGGCGTGATCGCCGAGCACATGGCCGCCAACGGTGTGGCGCTGTTCGCCGCTGTCGACGGCGCTCCCACCAACGTCGCCGAGGCGCACGTCGACGACGCGGGGCAGGCCCACTACGAACTGCGCATGACGTGGGACCTGCCGTCCGACGCGCTGGCCGGTGCCGACACCTCGAACGTCGAATGCGTGCACACCGGATCCGTCGCGGCGACGCTCCGGCCCGGCGCCGCAGCGGTGCAGCAGATCGTCGCGGCCCTGCGTGAGCGCGCGACCGTGAGCTACGACCCCAACTGCCGCCCGTCGCAGATGGGCCCGCCGGAGTCGGTGCGCGAGTCGATCGAAGCACTGGTCGCGAGCGCCGACGTCGTGAAGGCGAGTCACGAGGATCTCGAGTTCCTGTACCCGGGCGCTGACCCGTCGACGTCTGCGCAGCGCTGGCTCTCGTCGGGGCCCGGCCTGGTAGTGCTGACCAGCGGAGCGGCCGGCTACACGGCGTGGACGAGTGCGGGCGCAGTGTCCGGCCCGGCTGTCGCGGTCACGGTGGTCGACACCGTCGGCGCGGGCGACGCGTTCATGAGCGCGCTGCTCGCCGGGCTCGCCCGTCGCGAGCTGTTGGGGGCGACCCGGCGCGCCGAGCTGCGCGCGGTCGCGACTGCCGAGTTGCGTGCCGTGCTCGCGGAGGCTGCGACGGCAGCGGCGATCACGTGCACAAGACCCGGCGCCGACCCGCCGGATGAAGCCGAGCTGGCCACCTGGCTGAGCAGCGTATGAACGGCTGGTGAATTCTTGCCGTCCCGCCAGTTGACGCCGGCGGCGTGGGTGGGAGGGTCACGTTGACCTTTGTATGGCCGACGTATGGCCTGCGCGCGGGCGCTCCGGGGAAGAGGGCAAGGCA
This sequence comes from Jatrophihabitantaceae bacterium, assembly GCA_035309605.1. Lineage (GTDB taxonomy): Bacteria > Actinomycetota > Actinomycetes > Mycobacteriales > Jatrophihabitantaceae > DATGFB01. The sequence continues at coordinate 1,867 of DATGFB010000415.1, read as the reverse complement.
TGGACAAGATCGACCGCCTCGTGTCGGAGCTGCGCGATTTCCCGGCGTTCGTCGGTGAGGACGAGTACCAGCTGCGTGCGATCGCCCGGCACGTGACCGAACACCGACTCAGCGAAGGCGAGGTGTTGCTGCGCGAAGGCGATCCCGCGCGCACGGTCTACCTGCTCATCACCGGCCGGGCGTCGGTGTCGGTCGGGGGCAACGTCGTCGCCGAGTCCGGTCCGGGCTCGATCCTGGGCGAGATGGGCATGCTCGACCACTCGACGAGCGCGGCGACGGTGACGGTGACCGAGCCGGGCCTGGCGCTCATGGTCGACTGGCTCGGCTTCGAGGCACTGATGGACTCGCGCGCGTTCAGCCACGCGATCGGCGCCGGCCTTGCCGAGCGGTTGCGCCGGCACGAGCGTCGGGAGCCGCCGGCCGGCTGAGGCTCACCGGGCCGCGCGCTCGCGCGCCGTTCGTTCGCGCGAGACGTTCACCTCGGCGATGCGCCGAACCGCGAGCAACACCGGCTCGAGCAGCAACGTGCCGATGACCGCGTGCTCGACGGCGGTCTCTCGATCCTCCGCGAGGTCGACACGGTTGAGCTCGACGACCGCCGCGCCGCGCATCGCGTTCGCGTAGGCGTCGAGCAGGTCCGGCCCGACCGGGAAACCCAGTCCCGCAATCGCGTCGAGCGCCCGTGCAAGCGCAGTGCGGTTCGCGCTGTCAGGTGCCAGCGTCCAGCCGAAGCGGTTGAGCATCTCGTCGACCGCGCGGAGCGACTCGTGCGACGCCGGTTCGCCGTCGGTGCGACTGAGCCGCATGTGCGCGGCACCGACGGCGTCGTGGCGGGTGCGCGCGTTGTCGATGCCGTCGAGCACCGATCGGACGACGTCGAGGCGCAGTTGTGCGACGTCGACGAGCGCACGCACCAGCCGGAGCCGGCGCAGGTGTGCCTCGCCGTAGCGCGCGCGGGTGGCGCCGACCGCGTCGCCCGGTGGGATCAGGCCTTCGCGCAGGTAGTACTTGATCGTCGGCACGGGTAGGCCGCTGCGTTCGGACAGTTCTGCCATCCACACGCAATCATCTTGACGGTTGGATAGTTCTGCTGTCCAATCTTGGATTGTGCAGCTATCCAATCCGGCACATCGGCGGTGAGGCTGACCATGACCAGACGTACGCGCGCCGTGCTGGCCGTCTGCGCGGCCGCGTTCTTGGCGTTCCTCGACACGACGATCGTGAACGTCAGCTTTCCGAACATCGCGCAGCACTTCCCGACCGCGTCCCGATCGGACCTGTCGTGGGTGCTCGACGCGTACTTCATCGTGATCGCCGCGTTCCTCGTGCCCGCCGGCGAACTCGCCGACCGGCTCGGCCGTAAGCGGGTGTTCCTGTTCGCGGTGTACGCGTTCCTGGGCACGTCCGTCCTGTGCGCGATCGCGCCGACGTGGCAGGCGCTCGTTGCTGCCCGCGTGCTGCAGGGCATGTCGGCGGCGGTCATCGCGCCGGTGTCGATGGCGCTGATGCTGCCCGAGTTCCCGGAAGAGCGTCGCTCGCAAGGTGTCGGCATCTGGGGCGCTGCCGCCGCACTGGCTGCCGCGTCGGGACCGCCACTCGGCGGGCTGCTCGTCGACGTCGCCGACTGGCGACTGATCTTCCTCGTCAACATCCCGATCGCGCTCGTGATCATCGCGCTCGGCCGCGGCGCGCTCGTCGAAACCGTCGACCAGGATGCGCGTGAGTCGGGGTTGCCGGACATGCTCGGCGCGCTTGCGGCGGTGGCCGGACTCGGCGCACTTGCCCTCGCGATCGTCGAGGGCCAGACGTGGGGCTGGGGGAACGCTCGGATCATCGCGGCGTTCGTTGCGTCGGCGGTGCTCATCGG
>DATGFB010000414.1:0-6312 GCA_035309605.1 Jatrophihabitantaceae bacterium | reverse complement strand
GCTGTCACGCATCGCGAGTCTCGGCTACATGGCCGCTGCGCAAAAACGCGTCTGACGGCGCAATCATCAACTGATCGAGTTGTTCCGTAGCGCTCAGAAACTCGCCGTGGCCGAACCGCATCTTCTTCGTATGTTCCAACGTGTCCTCGATGAGGATGCGGTTGGTGCGGATCAGGTCGGAGATGATGCCGATGATCACGCTCAGGAACGACGCCACCAGCAATACCGAACCGACCACCAGCGACTGCAGGTGCCCGCCCGGGTGTTCGTCGGTGAATTGCAACACGCCCCAGCGAACGAACGGGATCAAGCCGAGCACGCCGAACAACGCCGCAAAGAACGTGAAGATGGCGTAGGGCTTGTACATGATGTACGAGCGGACGATCGCACCCGCCGACTTGATCACGTGCTCACCCATCGACTTGAACAACCGAGACTCTCGAGTCTTCGGATTGGTGACGATCGGCACGCTGGCGATCTTCAGCTTCTTGTTGCCGGCCTGGATGATCGTTTCCATGCAATAGCTGAATCGCGTGATCGTGTTCAGCAGCATGAGGCTCTCGCGCGAGTATGCGCGGAATCCGCTGGCCGCATCCGGTAGATCCGTTCCGGCTGCGAGGTTCACGATTTTGCTACCGAACCTCTGCAGGAGCACCTTCAGCGGCGAGAAGTGCTGGATTTCATGCACCTGGCGATCGCCGATCACGACGTCTGCCTCGCCCCGCAGGATCGGCTGCACCAGATCACCGATGCGTTCCTGCGGGTACTGGTTGTCGCCGTCGGTGTTGACGACGATGTCGGCACCGAGCTCGAGCGCCCGCTGCACACCGTCGTGGAACGAGCGGCCCAGACCGCGATTACGCGCGTGACGCACGAAGTGCGTCACGCCGAAAGACCGGGCCACGTCGACGGTGCGATCCGTCGAACCGTCGTCGATGATCAGGACGATGATCTCGTCGATGCCCGGGATCTGCGTCGGGATCGAATCGAGCACGAGCGGCAGGGTGGCCTCTTCGTTGAGGCACGGAACCTGGACGACCAGACGCACGTCACAACCTCGTCGCTCGCGATCCAGCGATAGCCGGCTACGGACGGACGACCGCGGAAGGCGGTCGATCGGGCGCCGTTCATCATAGCCGTCGGGCGGTGCGGAACCGACTCGAACATGCTCGCTGTTATCGTGCGACGCGTGACGCAGCCGGACACCGGTCCGACGCCGGACGCCGAAGCGGGCGCGGCGTCACCACTCTCGATCTGGGCCAAGATGCGGGCGAGGTTCTCGCCGGACATCGTCGCCGTGGTGGCGGGCACAGTGGCGTTCGGCGCCGCATGTCTCGCGTTTCTCGTCATCACGCCGACGTACTTCGGTCCTGACGAGACGTACCACGTGGATCGCGTGATCGCGGCGGAGCACGGGCAGATCGTTCTTCGGCCTGAGGCGATCAATGTGAGCCTCGGTGCGCGCGGCATCGAAAGCACATACATCGCCAGCTACATGCATGGCGGCAACTCGTGGGCGTCCTATCACTCGATTCCGCGGGCGCAGCGGCCGTCGGTCAACGCACTCGGTGGTAACAGCCGCTCCCCAGCTCGCGACGTGAGCAACTACGAGACGCAGCATCCGCCGCTGTATTACGCGGTGATGGGTGGCCTCGTTCGATTGTGGCCGAACGCCGACGCGATGGCCGGCGACAAGTTCGTGATGCTCTTGCGCGTCTTCAACATTCTGCTGATGATGACGCTGCCGCTTCTGTTCTGGCTGTCTGCGAGGTGGTTCCTCGGCGACAACCCGATCTCGCGTTCGGCCGCGTTTCTTCCGTTGTTGATACCCGGCCTCGCCCGGTCGGCCTCGACGGTCAACAACGACAACCTCGTGATCCCGCTTGGCGCGTTGGCACTCGCCTTGGCAATACGGGTCTTCATGGGCGATCGAACCGTGCGTACCGCCGTGGTCATCGCGGTCACTGCGACAGCCGGCATGTTGACGAAGTTCAACGTCATCGTCGTGCTGTGGACGATTCCGGTGGCGTATTTCGTCCAGTACCGGCGCACCCGTGCGTTGCCGTCGCGTCAGGTGTTCGTCGCGCTTGGTGCCGGAGCCGTCGCCTCGTCGATCTGGTGGGTGCACAACTACGTCGCCTACGGCGCTATACAACCGAGCGCCTGGGGTAGCCAATTCGCACGCGCGCAAGGACCGCCGCGCGGCAACATCCCGATCGACTATCACTACTTCTGGAACAACATGTACCTGACCGTGGCGAGCCGGTTCTGGGGCGCGCTCGGCCTCCTCGAACCACCGAAGCTGCCGCACGACATGATGCTGGCGCTGACGATCGCGCTCTTCCTGCTGCCGTTCGTCACCTTCGCAGCGGTGCGCGGACGACGCTCGGTGTTCGCCGTCGTCCTCGCCGCACCGGTGCTGGCACAGCTCAGCGTGATCGTGCAGGGATATCTGCACTTCCGTCACTACCTCGCCATCCCGGGGATCCAAGGGCGCTACGTCTACCCCGCGGTGTTCGGAGTACTGGTGTCCTTTGCCGTCGGCGCGGTGTTGTTGCTGCGCAAGTACTCGAGCTGGGCGCCGCTGCTGATCTTCGCCATCGGCACGATCGTTTCTGGGGCCGGCATATTCAAGCTCACGGAATACACCTGGTTGCCGCGCGGACAAGTGCTGCGCCCTTCCGACCTGCGTTCGGCGTGGCGCTCGCTAGCCAGCTTCTCGCCGCTCGGCATCCGAGGACTGCTGGCCCTGGTGGCCTTCGGCAGCCTGCTTTTCGCGGTTGCCGTCGTGGGCTGCGTGTACAGCTGCTGGTCGACCAGGCGCGAACGCTACGGGTGGGCCGAGCTACGCGGGCCGAGTCCGGAGCCACGGGCCCTGGCACCAGCCGCTTAGCCGCTGCTCAGGTCGGTAGAGTTCGGTTCGGCGCCAGCCCCGCGCTGAACACCGATTAGCTACCTTGAGGACATCACCGCCGTGCCCCAGTTCCGCCCACTGCCCCGCCGGCTGCAGGAGCCCGACCCCGCGACGTTGGTCGAGCTGCTCGCTCGTGCTGTAGCGCGACTGGCAGCACCGGCGGTTGCCGTTGTGGGCGATCAGCCGGGACTCGCGGAGGCGCTCACCGCGCGCGGCGTGAGCGTGGTCCTGCTCGAGGACATCGACGGGCAATCCGGCGCGCTCGCGGTCGTGCGGGCTGACTCCGGCCCGGCCGACGAGGTGTTGGCCAAGGTCGGAACCGCGCGCGTGCTCGTGTGGCAGCCCGAGGACGGTTGGTTCGCGCAGTACGTCGGCGCGGCCGCGCACGCGGGCTACTACCGCAGCATGCGGCGCATGGCAGAGGTGCGCGGCGCGTCCTGCTTGTTGCTCGACGCGGGTAATCCGACGATTGCCGAGCTGGTGAGTCGGTACGAGACGATCCTGGCGGGCGGCCCCGACCTCGAGCAGGAGCTGCGCAACCTGCAGCATCAACTGCTCACGAGCCGTGACCACGCGATCGGCGCAGAGGCAGAGTTCGAGCAGCTACGTGCACGCCAGGCCGAGTTACTGGGTCAGATCAGCGAGATGTACAGCACGACGACGTGGCGCGTCGGTGCGGCGGTGGTCGCGCCGCTCGGCCGGGCAAAGCGGGCGCTGCGCAAGTGAAGTTCTCGGTTCTCACGCCTGTCTTCGATCCCCCCGTCGGCGCATTGCGCGCTGCGGTCGAGTCCGTACGCGCGCAGACCTACCCCGACTGGGAACTCGTCCTCGTCGACGACGCGTCCACCGATGCCGCGGTCAAGGCCGCCCTCGCCGACTTCGAGACGCTCGACCCTCGCATCGTCGTGGTGCGGCGCGCATCGAACGGCGGCATCGGCGCCGCATCGCAGGACGCGCTGCAGCACGCGAGCGGCGAGTTCGTCGCGCTGCTCGACCACGACGACCTGCTCGCGCCGCACGCGTTGGGCCGCGCCGCAGATGCGCTCGCCGCCGACCCCGAGATCGACTACCTCTACACCGACGAAGACAAGGTCGACGACACCGGTCGGCACTACGACACGTTCATGAAGCCCGAGTGGTCTCCCGAACGGCTGCGCGGCCAGATGTATACGGCGCACCTGTCGGTGATCCGGCGCTCGATCGCTATAGAGGCCGGCGGCTTCCGTCTCGGCTTCGACGGCTCGCAGGACCATGACCTCGTCCTGCGGGTGACCGAACGAGCACGTCGAATCGTGCATCTGCCCGAGGTGCTCTACCACTGGCGGGTCGTGCCCGGGTCCACCGCCGGTGATCCACGCGCGAAGACCTATGCCTGGGAGGCGGGCCGGCGAGCGGTGCAGGATCACCTCGATCGCATCGGCACCGACGGCGACGCGTCACTCGGACCGCTGCCCGGCACGTACCGCATCGAGCGGCGCATCCCGGCCGAGCGCACGATCAGCATCGTCATCCCGACCCGCGGCAGCAGCGGTCTGATCTGGGGCGAACAGCGCTGCTTCGTCGTCGAGGCGGTGCGTTCGGCACTCGAGCACACCGACCACAAGAACGTCGAGATCGTCGCAGTGTGCGACACGGCCACTCCGGCTGAGGTCATCGACGAGCTGTACGTGATCGCAGGCGACCGGCTCACCGTCGTCGAGTACACCGAGCCGTTCAACTTCAGCCGCAAGTGCAACGCCGGCTTCGTCGCGTCGCAGGGCGACGTTGTGGTGATGCTCAACGACGACGTCGAGGTGATCTCGGATCGGTGGCTCGAGAACCTGTGCGGTCCGCTCGAAGACCCGACCGTCGGATTGACCGGTGCCCTGCTGTACTACGGCGACGGAACCGTGCAACACGCTGGTCATCTCTACGACCGCAACGAATACAGCCACGCTTTCCTCGGCTGCGACCCCGAGTCGACCGTCGCGTTCTCGGCCCTGCACATCAATCGTGAGGCTTCTGGGGTTACCGCGGCATGCGCGGCTCTGCGCCGCGACACGTTCGCTGCGATCGGCGGATTCTGCGAGGACCTGCCCGGCAACTTCAACGACGTCGACTTCTGTTTCAAGATCGCGCACGCCGGCCTGCGCACGGTCTGGCTGTCGAACGTCGAGCTGTTCCACTTCGAATCGCGCACTCGTGATTCGACCGTGCAGGAATGGGAATACAAGCGCGTGCACGACCGCTGGGGCAGCTACGTGATCGACCCGATGTTGCCGCTGCAGCACGGGCCGGCACGTCGCAGTCGTCAGTTCGCCGTACTACTGACCCGCGCGATCACGTTGTACCGCCAGGGCGGTACCCGTCTCGTCCTCGAGCGCTACCGCGCCCGGCGCAGCAGGCTCGCGATGCTGTCCGCCGGTACCGTTGCGTCGCCTTCGAGCCCCGAGCGGGCCGCCCGGCTAGGGTGAGCCGCCATGGGTGTGTCCAAGTACGACATCGACACCGAGCTGGTCGCCCACCCCGGCACCAGCCATGCACTGATGCTCGAACTCGTCGGCAGCAACAAGCGCGTCCTGGACGTGGGTTGTGACACCGGCTATCTCGGTCGCGCACTGATCGCACACGGCTGCTCGGTGTCCGGAGTCGAGATGAACGAGGCGGCCGCGGCAGAGGCAGCCCGCTACCTCGACCGGGTTCTCGTCGCCGATCTCGAGAAGGCAGACTTGGTCGAGGAGTTCGGAGCGGCGTCGTTCGACGTCGTCGTCTTCGGTGACGTGCTCGAGCACCTGCGCGACCCGCTGCCGGCGCTCCGGCAAGCGCGCCCCCTGCTGCGACCGGGTGGCTACATCGTTATCTCCACGCCCAACATCGCACACGGCGACGTGCGGCTCGCCCTGCTCGCGGGCCGCTTCAACTACAGCAAGGTGGGCATTCTCGACGACACCCATCTGCGCTTTTTCACCCGTGACTCGCTCGTGCAGTTTCTGCACGACGGTGGCTTCGTCCTCGCCGATCTGCGGCGTTCGATCGCCGAGCTGTTCACGACCGAACTCGGCGTACAAGAGGCCGACGTCGATCCGGAGCTCGTTGCGTCACTCCGCGACGACATCGAGGCGCGTACGTACCAGTTCGTTGTCACGGCCGTGCCCGATGACGCCGCGTCGGTGCAGTCCGAGCAAGCGCTTCGCGTCGACGCGCTCGTGACGGAGCGCGACCGCCTAGCGGCCGACCTCGGCGAAACCCGCCGTCAGCTCGACGAGGCGTTGCGCGAGCTCGCGGCGCTGCGTGACCGTGTCGCGAACATCCAGGCGGCGCACGACACGGCGGTCACCCAGCGCGACCTGGCCTACATCCGGATCGCCGAGCAGAACGGACGACTCGCAACGTTGCTGCGGCGAGCTGTGCACCGGGCA
>DATGFB010000413.1:0-2863 GCA_035309605.1 Jatrophihabitantaceae bacterium | reverse complement strand
GGCGGGCCGGTGAACAGCCACGCGTGCGTCATGGCACCCGCCGACACCGCACGCCCGGACACGATGTCGAACGCGGCCTGTGCGGCAGCGCGCAACTGCGCGACTGCATCGTCCTGCCCGATCAGGTCGTCCCACACACTCACGCTGAGTTGGCCTCCGACGTCGCGTCCTGCCGATCGCGGGCGTGGTTGTGCCCGTGCGGCAAGCGCAGCACACCGGTACGACGCGGCGAGAGCAGCGCGTTCACGCGCACGCGCACTTGCGTGGCGATCTCCTCCGGCGCGAGTCGCGCATCGACGACCAGGTAGCGGCGCGGCTCGGCCTCCGCGAGGGTCCGGAACGCACCGCGCACCCGCTCGTGGAAATCGAGCGACTCCGCTTCGAGCTTGTCGGCGCCGCTGCGCACGCCGGCGCGCGCCAGCCCTTCGGTCGCGGGCAGGTCGAGCAGCACTGTGAGGTCGGGCTGTAGTCCATCGGTCGCCCAGCGGGAAACGCGCTGCACCTCGTCGACGGTCAGCTTGCGCCCGGCGCCCTGGTAGGCGAGCGACGAGTCGACGTAGCGGTCGGTGAGCACGACCTGCCCCGCCTCGAGCGCGGGACGGATGACGGTGTCGACGTGTTGCGCGCGATCAGCCGCGAACAGCAGCGCTTCGGCCCGCGGCGCGATCGGGTCGTCGTCGTGCAGCAGCAAGCGCCGGATCTGCGTTCCGACCGCCGTCGCGCCGGGTTCGTGGGTGACGGTGACCGGACGTCCGTCGGTGCGCAGCGCTTGCGCGAGCAGCTCGATCTGCGTCGACTTACCCGAACCTTCGCCGCCTTCGAATGCGACGAACAGCCCGCCGTGGTGCATCCGCCGCCGCGCGGACCTGTCGCGCCGCAGCCACATGACCAGGTCGGCGCGTATCGACATCTGCTCCCGGTCGTCCAAACGCCGATAGGCGAGCAGACCCGCGGCCAGCGCAAAGAAGCCGCCGGCGACGAGCACGAACCGCGTGCCGTCGATCGTCGCGTGCACGTCACCGATCGTCAGCCGGCGCCGGCCGACCTGCCCAACGACGAAAGGCACCGAGGCAAGCGAAAGAAGCAGCACGATCCGGATGAGCGACTGCAGCAACGCGAACACGCGCCCACGCAGTTCGTCCTCGACATCGGTGCCCATCAGCGTCATGCCGGACAGGTATGCGACACCTGCACCGAAGCCGACACCCAGCACGAACACCATCGCGAGCGCGACCTGCGGCATGAGCGCAGTGAGCACGAGGCAGACCGCCGCGAACACGATCGACAGGCCGAACAGCCGCCGGCGCGACAGGTCGCGAGCGATGCGCGGGCCGAACGCCATGCCCGACCCGAGACCGACGAAGACCGAACCGAACAGCACGCCGTACGCGGCGTTGCCGCCGCCGAGGGTGGCGACGAAGAACTTGCCCGCGCCGATCACCGCGCCGCCGGCCGCGAACGCGCCGACCAACCCGACGATGAGGCCACCGACCAGGCTCGAGCCCTTCACGAACGACGCACCTTCGCGGATCAGCGAAACGAGACTCGGCTGTCCCTCCGGACGCTTGATTCGGTGGCCGCTGATCTCCGGGATGAACAGCACGACGAGCGCGCCGACGAGGAACGTCGCTGCATTGAAGTACAGCGCCAGGTTCACCGGCTGTGCGCGGAACCAGTCGAGGTCGTGCCGCACGAGTACGTTCGTGATGAGCGACAGCACGGAGAACAACGCCGCACCGAGCACCGGCGTGAACCCGTACGTCGTCACCAGGCTGAGCTGGTTCGCTGCCTCGATCTGATCGCGGCGCACCAAGTTCGGCACGGACGCATCCTTCGCGGGCATCCAGAACAGGCTCACGCACTCGATCAAGAAGCTCGCGATCAGCAGCCACGCGATGGTGTGCACGATCGGGATCGTCAAGAAGAGCCCGAATCGGATGGCGTCCGAGATGACCATCGTGCGGCGCCGGTCGAACCGATCGGCGAACGCGCCGGCTACCGGGCCGAGCAGGATCGCGGGCAACAGCTTTACGACGAGCACGCCGCCGAGCGCGTAGTGCTGTGCCTGATAGCCGTGCACGAGCGCCGCCGCCATCGCCGTCGTCGCGAGCAGGCCGAGCCAGTCACCCAGGCTCGACAGCGCAGTCGAGTACCAGAGGCGACGGAACGGCGTGACGCGCAGGACGCCGCGTATCGCCGCTATCGACGAGACGGCCGACGGCGCAACCGGCGGCACAGACTCCACCGCACTGCTGTCGGCCTGGTCGGCGCTGATGAAATCCCCCTCCGCGGTGAGGCCCGAACCCGCCTCTCAGCCTACTTGCGGGTCGGCCTCGACGAGCAGTGCGCGCAGCGCATCGGCAAGTTCGCCGTGCTTGTCCGCGGGCAGCGCGGCCAGCAACTCGCGTTCGGAGTCCAGCAGCGCCGTGAACGCCGCGTCAAGCCGCCGCCGGCCCAGCATGGTCAGCCGGACACGCACCAACCGGCCGTCAGTCGGATCGGGGTGCCGGGTGACGAAGCGACGGGCGCTCAGCCGATCGAGCCGGCTGGTCATCGTCCCGGACGTCACGTGCGTCAGCACGGACAGTTCGCCAGCGGTCAGTTCGAACGGCTGGCCGCTTCGCCGAAGCGCGGCGAGGACGTCGAACTCGTGCGCTTGCAGACCGTGTTCGACGAACGCGTTCGCGCGGCGCTCATCGAGGACGTCCGCGAGCCGGCTGATGCGCGACAGCACCGCGAGCGGTGAGACGTCGAGGTCTGGACGCTCGCGGCGCCACGCGGCAAGGATGCCGTCCACCTCGTCTGCCATGACCAATATGGTGCCATATATCTTGACTTCAAGATATATTCTCTCGGCGTCGAG
>DATGFB010000412.1:0-2791 GCA_035309605.1 Jatrophihabitantaceae bacterium | reverse complement strand
CTTCGACAACCTCGATGACGTCGCGATACGTCCAGTGCGTCGTCCAGTCGTTGACTCGGACGACACGGATCTTGTCACCCCAGCCGCCCTCGTTCAGGGCGGCGACGATGTTCTTGCGCGCTTCGGGCTTCACGAGCGGCGCACACGCGTCCTCGAGGTCGAGGAACACCTGGTCGGCGTCGAGCCCCTTCGCCTTCTCGAGGAAGCGCGGGTTGCTTCCGGGCACGGCCAGACAGGAACGGCGCGGACGCAGCGATTCGGTCATGTCAGAGAGCTTGCCTCAGAGCCAAGCACCGGTGCCAATTCGGTGCGCCCTAATGTTTCGGGTTTCACACGCGTTGCAGGGCTAGGTCTGGTCGACCGACTAGCCTGCTGGCGTGAGTTCGGTAACGCGCGTCTTCGTCGCCCGGCTTGCCGGGATCGGCGTCTTCGACCCGAACGGCGACCAGCTCGGTCGGGTGCGCGACGCCGTCACCGCCCTGCGCGTCGATCGCCAGCCGCCGCGCGTCCTGGGGCTCATGATCGAGCTGCTGCACCGGCGTCGCATCTTCGTGCCGATGGGCCGGATCACCCGCATCGAGCCGGACGCGGTCGTGCTCTCGTCGGGCACGGTCAACATGAAGCGCTTCGAGCAACGGCCCAGCGAAGTGCTCGTCGTGGGCGAACTGCTCGACCGGCGGGTGAGCGTCGCCGAGACGCAGCAGCAGGTAGCCATCGTCGACGCCGCGATGGAGCAGAACCGCAGCGGCGACTGGGTTATCGCCAAGCTCGCGGTGCGAACCACCGCGAGCCGGTTGCCGGGTCGGCGCGGTCAGCTGTTCCAGGTCGACTGGGACGAGGTCAGCGGCTTGACGCTCGAGCAGGAGCAAGGTACCGACGCACTTGTCGCGATGCTCACCGAGATGCGCGCGGCCGACGTGGCCAATGCCTTGCAGGACCTGACCGAGAAGCGCCGGCGCGAGGTCGTTGCCGCGCTCGACGACGAGCGGCTCGCCGACATCTTGCAGGAGCTGCCCGAGGACGACCAGGTGGAACTGCTGCACTCGCTCGAGGACGAGCGCGCGGCGGACGTGCTCGAGGCGATGGACGACGACGACGCAGCCGACCTGCTCGGCGACTTGTCGGCCGCCGACCAGCAGCGGCTGCTCGAGCTGATGGAGCCCGACGAAGCGGAGCCGGTGCGGCGCCTGCTGTCCTACGGCGACTACACGGCGGGCGGCATGATGACGGCCGAGCCCGTAGTGCTGCTGCCCGACGCCACGGTCGCGGAGGCACTCGCCCTCGTGCGCAATCCGGAGTTGTCGCCGGCACTCGCCGCGCAGGTGTTCGTCGTGCGACCGCCGCAGGCGACACCGACGGGTCGCTTCCTCGGCACCGCGCATCTGCAGCGGCTGCTGCGCGAGCCACCCGCGGCGCTCGTCAGCGGCCTGGTCGAGAAGGACACGGGCGCACTGCGGCCCGATACCCCGATCGACGAGGTCACCCGCCACCTCGCGACGTACAACCTCGTCGCTGCACCGGTCGTCGACGAGCGCGAGCGGCTGCTCGGCGCGGTGTCGGTCGACGACGTCCTCGACCACCTGTTGCCCGAGGGCTGGCGCGACATGGCGCCGGCGCACGAGGTCAGCAATGGCTGAGCGTTCGGACCGGCTCGATCAGCCGCGTGTGCCGCGCGGGCTGCGCCGGCCCAAGATCAACCCGGAGGTGTTCGGCGAGTACTCCGAGCGCCTGGCGCGCTTCTTCGGAACGGCGCGCTATCTCGGTATCCAGACGTTCTTCGTAGCGGTGTGGATCACGATCAACGTCGTATGGGGCATCAACTACCACAACAGCCATCACAATGGCTCGAAGCCGTTCGACCCGTACCCGTTCATCCTGCTCAACCTCGCGTTCTCGACGCAGGCGGCGTACGCGGCGCCGCTGATCCTGCTCGCGCAGAACCGGCAGGCCGACCGCGACCGCATCCAGGCCGAGGCCGACCGCGCCGAGAGCGCGCGGGCCGTCGCCGACACCGAGTACCTCGCGCGCGAGATCGCAGCCGTGCGGATGGCGCTCGGCGAAGTGGTCACGCGCGACTTCCTGCGTGCCGAGCTGGCGCGGCTCGAGCCTCCGGCCAGGGACAGGGACGAGAAGAAGAAGGAAAAGAAGCAGTCAGACCTGACGGAGCAGCGCAGCAACGAGCGCAGCTGACACGACGACGGCGAGGAACGGCGCACGCCGCCACACCGCGAACGCGCCGACAGCGAAACCTGCGAGGCGCGGTCCGTTGACGTCGTAGTGCCGCCCGTTCGCGATGCCCTCGACGACCACGAGCGCCGCGAGCAACGCGACGGGCACCAACTCGACGACGCGGCGAACGCCAGGATGGTCGAGCACGCGAGCCGGCACGAGGTATCCGGCGAGCTTGAGCAGGTAACACCCCGCGATCGTCGTCAGCACGAGCGTCCAGAGATTCATCGCGGCACCCGCATGGTCGTCGCGAGGAGCACCGCGGCAGTCGCGGCCAGCACGGGTACTCCAGGCGGCGTGAACGGGACGAGCACCGCGGCGATCGCGGCACCGGCGAGCGCGACGCGCCGTTCGAGCCGTCCGTCACGCAACCGCGATGCGAGCAGCGCGAGGAACGCGGCCGGTATCACCGCGTCGAGCCCGTACCGTGACGGATCGCCGAACGCGCTCGCGCCTGCGGCGCCGAGCAGCGTCGACAGATTCCAGAACGTGAACACGCCGGCGAACGTCCACCAGAACGCGACGCGGGCCAGCGCCGGATCGCGTTGCGTGACCGCCATCG
>DATGFB010000411.1:0-3190 GCA_035309605.1 Jatrophihabitantaceae bacterium | reverse complement strand
GGACGGCGTCCGCGACGCGCAGGCGCGCCACCTCGAGGGTCGCGAGATCGAGGAATACGAGTTCGTCTTCATCACGGAGTGGCTGGAGAAGTCGCTGCGAGCCTTCCAGAATCGTTACGCCTTCGGCCGCCACGATCCGTTCATGCGCGGCACCGCGGCAGACGGCGCGTTGCCCCAACTCAACGTCCGTACCGCCAAACTGGACGTGACGCAGGCGATGAAGGAGAAGATCTTCGAGGTAGCCGCGGAAGACGTCGACCTTTACGTCCGCGGCTGCCACTACGCCGAGAGACTGATCCGCGACAACAGCTGACCGGGTGTCATGCGCGCAGGATCGCGATGTCCTGGTATCCGAACGCGCAGGGATGGATGTCGATCACCTCGAAATACCTGCCCCAGAGTTCACGGGTGTACTGCGCGCTCTGCTTCGTGTTGCGGTAGTAGTCGGCGTCCGCGATCTTGTCGACCAGGTCCTCACTCGGCAGCGAGTCGTCGAATCCGGTGCTCTGCCACGTCTGCACGTACGCCGGCGTCAGGAACTTGGACGCGAACGCCACCGAGGCCGGGCCGGCAAACGTCAGCGCGATGATCGCGCCCGGCTTGGCGATCCGCTTGATTTCCGCGAGCCACGCCTCTTGCATGTCGTGGGTCAGATGGGTCATCACCGAGATCGCGTACACGAAGTCGAAGTGACTGCTGGGCAAGTCGGACGGCGGCAGCAACGGCACCGCCGACGCGTGGATGCCGGGCAGGTTCTCGGCCAGCCAGCCGACGTTCTCGGCATCGATGTCGACGCCCCACGCCTGCGTGACGGCGTGCTCGCGCGCGAAGTGCCGCACGACCCGGCCGTGCCCGCATCCCCAGTCGAGCACGTTCGCCGCCGGCAGGTCGACGCCGTACTCCTCGGCGATCAGCCGCATGCGCCGGTAGTCGGTGTAACCCGACAGGGCGACGCGGCGCGGGTGGTCGAAGCGCTGCACCCGGGTGAGTTGATCGCCGTGCGGAAACGTCTGGAACGCGCCGATGTCCTTCGGGATCCAGATTCGGTTGCGGCCGAGCGCCGTGCTGCTCTCGTCGGACCCGTCGTACTCGAAGTAGAACTCGAAGAACGGGCGATCGTCGGTCGAGGCCGCGAGGTCGATGTCGATGCGAAACCCGCACCAGGACCCGTTCGGCCAGTACCAGTACCAGTCGCCGACGTTGCGGACGTGCTGTGGGTAGGTCACGTCGAACACAGTCCCCGGCGACGAGCGGACGCGCAGGACGAACGGGTTTCCGTACGGCGGCAGATGGATGCCCTGCACGAGCAGGCGATCGCCGTCGAACGCCACGGACTGGATCGAATGGAGCGGGAACGGCTGCAACCGGAGCATGTCCGCAGCGAGGACACCGTGCGCCGAGCACTTGGGCCGGCGCGCGATCTGCTGGATCTCGCCGACCCGCTCGCCGGATCGCTGCACCCGCACCTCGACCTCTGCGTGCTCGGGGTTCGCGAGCGCGGGCATCGCGACGTAGAACCCGTTGCTGCCGTCGCCGACGTGCGCCCGGGCCAGATCGTCTCGGTGGTAGGACGCGATCGTCTGAGTGAACAGGGCTCCGTTGTAGAAGACGTCGAGCGGCACTCGGTACGTCTCGTCATCGGGCTCCATCGCCCACCCGGCGATGTAGTCGTTGTCGATACCGTCGACGTTGCCGATCATGAGGCTCCCTCGCTGTTGCTCATCTGCCCGAGCACGCCGGCCAGGTGACGCTCGTACTCGAGCGAGCCCGGGCGCAGCGCCAACGCCGTACGGGCGGCAGCCTCGGCCTCCGGCAGCCGGCCGCCGGCGAGGCAGGCACGACTCAACGCGTGGGCGAGCGCCGGGTCGGAGGGATGCAGCGGCCAGCCGCGCGCGGCGAGCGCGAGGCCGAGTTGGATCTGTCCCGCGGCGAGGGCCGTATGCACTGCCGCAGGCCAGAAGACTGCCTGGTCAGGCTCCAGGTCGACGGCTCGCGCGTACGCGCGGGCGGACTGGTCGAGATTGCCCCGCGCGGCGAGGACCTGACCCAGGAAGAACCACGGAGCTCCGTCGCCGGGGTCGAGCGTGGTGGCATGGCGAAGCGCCTCAGCGGCCGAACTCATGTCGCCCAATTCGATGTGCAGGCGGGCACGGTGGACCATCATGCGCGCGTTGGGTGCGAACCTCGCCAAGACGTCGTCACTCGCGACCAATGCCTCGCTTGTTCGGCCGCTGCGCAGCAGCACGCGGCTGCGGCGCTGATCAGCCATCGCCTGTGGGTCGTCGACGACGAGATCGCCGTAGGTCGCCCGGAAGTCGGTGAAGCTGGGCTCGACCGGCACGTCGACCAGCCCGTGCTCGGCCACGTGGTGAATCACGACGTCAGGCCTCTCCCGGTCGATCAGGTCGAAGTACACGCAGTTCGGACTCGTCACGAACATAACGCGACGGAACGACTCCGAGAGGTACTTCGCCGGTGGGGTTGTCGTCGCATCGCTGAAGACCACCGCGGTCGGGAGCTCGGGTCGCTCCTGCACGAGGATCGTGAATCCTGCCCGCGCTTCGTCGACGACGTGCGCAGCCAGCCGCGAGCGTGGCGTTCGGACGCGGGCCGTGCGCACGATCGCGCGGCGTTGCGGGCTGACGACCGACCCGAGGGATCCGGACACCTCGCGCGAGGACCACTCCAGATCGCTCTCGTCGAGCACGGACAAGTTCGGCAATGTCGGGCGCAGCGCTCGCATCAATGCCAGATAGGCCAACCAGGCCCCCCAGTCGGTCCACTCGCTGTCGACGGGTTGGAACGTGTCCTGCTCGGCGCGTCCTGCGATCAACTCGGCGAGTGGGTACACGCACTGCGCGGCAGTCAGCGCGTCGAGCTGCGCCGCGACGCGCTGGAACGGCGAGAGCGGCGCCAGGGTCGTGTCGGCCGGGAGCTGGTCGGCGTAGACGACGTGGGCAGCCGGCGTGACCAGAGTGAGATACGCGATCCCGCTCTGGGCGAAGCGTTCACGCCTGCGGCGCAGCACTCCGGCCCAGCCGGCTACGACCTCTTCGCGCAGTGCGCCGCTGTCGGTGTGCAGGCGCAGCACGTCCAGATCCGCGTTCGTGCTCAGGAAGAGTCGACCGTCACGGCCTTCGAGAGCAGTGCGGGCCACGACTGAGGACGGTACCCGCCGAGTCGGCCTGAG
>DATGFB010000410.1:0-5483 GCA_035309605.1 Jatrophihabitantaceae bacterium | reverse complement strand
TCGCCGAGGACGGTGAACAACTGCTCGGCGGTGCGTGCCTGCAGGTCGGCGGCGATCTCGTCGGCGGAGCGTCCGCTGATGCGCTTACCCAGGCCGACCGTGGCCCGCCCGGCGACACCCAGCGGCAGCGACGCGAGTTTGGCGGTGCGGGCCATGCGTCGCTGCGGGATGTCGCTCACCCGACCATTTTGCCCACGCCCCCCGACAGCGCCCCGCAGCGACAGCCCGGATGGGGTCGCCAGGTGCGCCGCCGCAGTCGCCAGTCGGGCAGATGCATCTCGAGCGTCCCGCCTGCGGTAGCGGTCGGCTGGCCGTCCAGAAAGGCGAGTGCGTGCACGGCGGCGACCCCTCCGATCACCGCGGCGACTGCGACATCCGACGCCGCCCCGTGCCTGGGCGGGACGGCGAGCTGCACGGCTAGGGCGTCCCATGCCGGGTCGCGGTCGAGGCGATGCAGGTCGGCGCAGCGCAGGCAGCTCGTTCGCCCCGGAATGACCAGCGGGCCGACCCTGCCGCCGGCGGCATCGAGGCGCACCGCGAGGTGCGCGCACCCGCGCGCGTGCAGCGCGTCGCGCAGGTCGCTGTCGACCGGCTCGTCGACGGCGAGCACGGTGAGATCGGGCACGGTACCCAACGGCGGCGGTGTGGTCTCGACCTCGGGCGCGCAGTTGCGCACGGCGTCGGAGGCCGCCGCGGCGAACCGGTGACCCTCGGTGTCGGGCGTCAACCCGCCGGGCATCGACTGCGGCAGCGACACCTCACCGGAGTCGGCGAAGTACAGGTGCCCGACGCCGGACGCGGCCAGCAGACTCGCGACGAGGGTCGCGACTCGGCTGCGGCCGGTGATCGCAACGAGCCGGTGCATCCGCGCTACGACGAGCGCCGCGGCGACTCGGCCGTGCCGCGAGGCGAGGGCGGTCTGGTCTGCGGCGAGCCGGGCCGAGGGCGGTGGCGGCAGCGGGGCCGCGTCGCGTGCGGCCGGCCAGAGATACCCGCCCTGCAACAGTGCGTCCAGGGCGCCGGGCGCGAACGCGCCGAGATCGAGGCCCTGCCCTGCATGGACGGCTGCACCTGGGCGGTCCGGGCGCCGCAGCAGCGCGGCGACCGTCGTGGCGTCCACACCGTCGACGACCACGCTGCGGCTGCCCAGCTCCAGCTGGATGCACCCGGCGCCTCGCCACAGGACCCGCACGGCCGGGTTCAGGACCAGATCGACGGCGCGCAGCAACGAAACGGAGGTCGATGCGGAGGTGGTTGCCGACCCGGAAACGGGGGTGGAGGACGACATGCGCACACCGTGGCACGCAGCTCGGTCGGGCGGCCGAGTTATCCACAGCCGTTCGATCGGATGGGCAGGAGGTCGAGCGATAGCCGGACGGTAACCCTGAAGTGAATGTCCACACCCTGTGGATAACTATGTGGACAGCGTGCGAATAACCGCCGTCCACACTGTGGACAACACGGCGCGTCCTGTGGACCGAATGTCGCACCACCTGGTTACCGTGGGGCCGTGGCAGCACGGCATCCCGAACAGCTCTCGCTCGGCATCGGCGCGGGCGTCGACGCCGATGTCGACGCCGACGTCGGGGTCGAGGTCCAGGTCGAGGTCCGGCGCAGCGCCCGGCGCCGGCGCACGGTCTCGGCCTACCACGACGGCGAGCGCATCGTGGTGCTGATCCCGGGTCGGTTCACCCGCGCCGAAGAGGCCGAGTGGGTCGCCAAGATGGTCGCCCGCCTCGATTCCGGCAAGCGGCAGGCCGGTCGCAAGCGGGGCACCGATACGGCGCTGGCGCGACATGCCGCTGCACTGTCCGCGACGTATCTGGACGGCGGTGCACGACCGGCGAGCATCCGGTGGGTGCCGACGATGCGCACGCGCTGGGCGTCATGCACGCCCGACGAGCGCTCCATCCGTATCTCCGAGGCGCTTCGCCCCATGCCGGGCTGGGTGCAGGACTACGTGATCCTGCACGAGCTCGCGCACCTGCTCGTGCCAGGACACGGTCCGCGCTTCTGGGCGTTGCTCGAGCGCTACCCGCGCACCGAGCGCGCGCGCGGCTACCTCGACGGTGTCGCGTCGGCGGCGCACCTGCCGATCGGCGCTGAGTGCGGCCCCGAGGTCGAGGCCGCGGGCAATCGCGGCGACGCGGCGCGCTCGTCGCACTAACCTCGATCCGTGGCCACGGCACCGCGTACCCGCTACGCGACGTGCGGCGACATCGACATCGCCTATCAAGTGCTGGGCGACGGGCCCAATGACCTGATCATGCTGCCCGGCTCGTCCATTCCGATCGACTGCATCGATCTCGAACCGTCGATGTCGCGCTTCCACCGGCGGCTGGCCTCGTTCTGTCGCATCGTGCGCTTCGATCAGCGCGGCATCGGCCTGTCCTCACGCGTCCCGTCGCTGGACGCCATCGGGCCCGAGTACTGGGCCGAGGACGTCGTCGCCGTCATGGACGCCGTCGGCTGCGAGCAGGCGACGCTGTTCGCGCCGGGCTACTCCGCGCTCACCGCGCTCGTCGTCGCGGCGCGTCATCCCGAGCGGGTGCGCAGTCTCGTGCTCGTCAACGGTGCGGCACGAGTGTTGTGGGCGCCGGATTACCCGGACGGGGCCGACGCGGCGCTCGCCGACCCGTTCCGCACGATCGCGATGGAACCGGACGCGCTCGAACGCGGCTTCGACGTGCTCGGCTTCATCGCGCCGAGCGTCGCCAACGACGATGCGTTTCGTTCGTGGTGGGACATGTCGGGAAACCGCGCCGCGTCGCCGAGCATGGCGCGGGCGGTCAGTGCCGAGACCGCGCGCGGTGACGTTCGCTACGCGCTGCCGCTCGTGACCGCGCCGTCGCTGATCGTGCATCGTGCCGACTCGGGGTTCGTCGCGGTCGGGCACGGTCGATACCTGCACGAGCATCTGCCCGGCTCGCGCTACGTCGAATTGCCCGGTCAGGACGCGCTGTATTGGGTCGGCGACACCGCGCCGATGCTCGACGAGATCGAGGAGTTCCTGACCGGTGTGCGCAGCGGTTTCATCGGCGAGCGCATGCTCATGACGGTGCTGTTCACCGACATCGTCGGATCGACCGAGCGCGCCGCGCAGCTGGGCGACGATCATTGGCGCGATCTCCTGGACAACCACGACCGGGTCGTGCGCCGCGAGATCGAGCGTTTCGCCGGACGCGAGGTCAACACGGCGGGCGACGGTTTCGTCGCAACGTTCGCGAGCCCGAGCAACGCGATCGACTGTGCGGACGCGATCGTCGAGGCGGTACGCCCGCTCGGTATCGAGGTGCGCGCGGGCATTCACGCGGGTGAGGTGGAACTGCGTGGTGCGGACGTCGCAGGCATGGCCGTGCACATCGGCGCGCGAGTCGCTGCACTCGCCGGCGCGAGTCAGGTGCTCGTCTCGTCGACTGTGCGCGAGATCATGACCGGCTCGCGGCGCACGTTCGCCGATGCCGGCGAACACGAACTCAAGGGCGTGCCCGGACCGTGGCGCGTCTATGAATCGGTGCGCGAGAACGCGTCGGTGCGTCGCTGAGTTGTCACGAAGGGTCGAGCGTCTCGGCGAACCCGAGCGGATCGTCGAGGTCGTCGGCGGTGGGCAGCAGGTCGGGGTGTGACCAGACGGCGTCGCGACCGCTCACGCCGTGCTTCTCGGTGACCGCCCACCACAGCGCGGCCGCCTCGCGCAGCCGGCGTGGACGCAGTTCGAGGCCGACGAGCGTCGCGAACGTCTGTTCCGCGGGTCCGCCGGACGCGCGGCGGCGCCGGGACGTCTCACGCAGCGCGTCCGCTCCGGGCATGCGATCTGCCGCCGCGGCCGCGACGACCGAGTCGACCCAGCCCTCCACGAGTGCGAGCACCGTTTCGAGCCGCCGTAGCGCCGCCTGCTGCTCCGGTGTCTCTTCCGGTGTGAACAAGCCGCCGCTGAGCGCCTCCTGGACGCTTTCCGGATTGGCCGGATCGATGCCGGCCATCGCCCGTTCGATGGACGACAGGTCGACCGAGATGCCGCGGGCGTACGCCTCGACGGTGTCGAGCATGCGCTGACGCAGCCACGGCACATGCCCGAACAGCCGCTGATGTGCGGCCTCACGCAGCGCGAGATAGAGCCGCACTTCGTCCGCGGGACGTTCGAGCCCTGCGCCGAAGTCGGCGACGTTCTGGGGTACCAGCGCGGCAACACCGGCCGGGCCGAGCGGGATACCGATGTCGCTCGCTGCGACCACCTCTTGGGCGAGACCACCCAAGCCCTGGCCGACCTGCGCACCGAACATCAGGCCGCCGACCTGGGTGAGGATGCCGCCGAGCGGATTGCCCGCACCGAGCGCCTGCAGTTGTTCTGCGGGCACCGCGTTCGACATCGCAGAGACGACGCGGGCCGCGACGGGATCGCACATCAACTGCCATGTCGGCAGCGTCTTCTCGATCCACTCCAGGCGCGTCCACGATTCGACGGTGTGCACGCCGCTCGGCAGGTCGGTGACCGCGTCGAGCCACAGGTCGGCGAGCCGAATCGCATCGGCGACTGCCGCGCCGTCGGCGGGGGAGACCGGTTGCTGTGCGCCGCCCAGCGTCGAAACCGCGAGCTGACGGGCCAGGTCCCAATTGACCGGGCCCCCCGACCACGAGAGCAGCTTCTGCAGTTCGGTGAACAGCGGCATCGCGCCCGACAGATCATCGGACCCACCCGATCCGCGATCTCCGGTCCCGAAGCCGAACGGCAACTCGTTGCCCATACCCGCCACGGTAGTAGCGACGAATGAAGCACGCCGGTCGTTCCGCGTTGCGCCCACGGCGAACGCGGCCGCGCAGGTACCGTCACGACGTGTCCTGGGCGTTATGGCTGCTGGTGCCGATCGGCGCGGCCGTGCTCGCTGCCGTGTGGACGTGGTGGCTGTCACGCCCGGCCCGCGTCCCTGAGGGCGATCAGGCGATGCAGGCGCACCGCGACTACCTCGACGCGCTCGTCGTGCCCGCCCGTGGCGCCGTTCGCGTCGAACGGCTGTGACGAGACGGACCTCTCACACTGGACAGATAAGGTGCCCGGGTGAATCGGCGCATCCGGACGCTCATCGTCTGCGGCGTCCTGTTCGTCGTCTTGTTCGTCCTTGCGCTGGTGCTGCCGGTGCCGTACGTCATCCTCTCGCCCGGCCCGACGTTCAACACGCTGGGCACGGACGACCAGGGCAACCAGATCATCGTCATCAAGGGCCGCACCGCCAACCACACGAGCGGCAACCTCAACATGACGACCGTCGATGTGTCCAACCAGCCGGTGTCGGTGTTCCAGGCGATCTACGGCTGGCTGGCGAGCGATGAAGTCGTGGTGCCGCGGTCAGCGGTGTTCCCGCCCGGCCAATCCGAGAACCAGGTCAATCAGCAGAACACCCGCGACTTCGCGATATCGCAGGACAGTGCGGTCGCTGCTGCGTCCTGCGAGCTCGGTTATCCGGCCAGGTTCGGCGTCGTCGACG
>DATGFB010000409.1:0-4304 GCA_035309605.1 Jatrophihabitantaceae bacterium | reverse complement strand
TGCGCCTGCAGGTACGGGCGAGCTTCGATCTCGACGCGGCTGCCGCTGTGTGCGCTTACGTGTCGGAGTTGGGTGCGGACGCCGTCTACCTCTCGCCGCTGCTTCCGTCGCACACCGGCTCCGACCACGGCTACGACGTCGTGGCGTACGACACGGTGGACGAATCGCGCGGCGGACCGGCAGCGTGGTCCCGGCTGCTCGCGGCGGCACGCGCCCGCGGGCTCAAGGTCGTCGTCGACATCGTGCCCAACCACACCGGTGTGGCCGATGCCTCCGAGAACCGTGCCTGGTGGGACGTACTGCGCCTCGGCAGGCAATCGCCCTACGAGCGGTGGTTCGACATCGACTGGTCCGCCGGAAAGCTCATGCTGCCTGTCCTGGGCGACTCGTTCACGCCGGACGAGCTGACGATCGCGGGCGACGAACTGCACTACTTCGAGCATCGCTTCCCCATCGCGCCCGGCACGGAGGCACAGCCCGGCGAGTCGGCCGCGGACGTCCACGCCCGGCAGCACTACCGGCTCGCGAACTTCCGTCTCGCCGACACCGAGCAGAACTACCGGCGCTTCTTCGCGGTGTCGACGCTGGCCGGCCTGCGCGTCGAGGACGACACGGTGTTCGACGCGACGCACGGGCAGATCGCGCGCTGGTGTGGCCCCGACCGCATCGACGGGCTGCGCGTCGATCATCCGGACGGGCTCGCCGATCCCCGTGCGTACCTGACTCGGCTGCGCGCGCTCGCCGACGAGCAGGCGTGGCTCGTCGTCGAGAAGATCCTCGAGCCGGGCGAGCAGCTGGCCGACGACTGGCCGGTCGACGGCACGACGGGATACGACGCCTTGGCCGAGGTGGGCGCGCTCTTCGTCGATCCGGCGGCGGAGCCCGCGTTCGACGCGTTGTACCGGCGCCTCACCGGCGACGACGCCGATCTGCATGACCACGTCACGGACGGAAAGCGCTCGGCCGCGACCACGATCCTGCGCGCCGAGGTGAGCCGGCTCGCCCGCCTCGTACCCGGCGTCGCCGACGCCGCCGACGCCATAGTCGAGTTGCTCGTCGCGTTCCCGGTGTACCGGTCGTACCTGCCGCTCGGCGCGCAGCATCTCGCGCTCGCGATCGAGATTGCGCGCGCGCGACGGCCCGACCTGGCCGATTCGGTCGGCGCGCTCGCGTCGCGGCTGGCCGACCCCGCGGACGAACTCGCCCGCAGGTTCCAGCAGACGTCGGGCGCGGTGATGGCCAAAGGTGTCGAAGACACCGCCTACTACCGCTACACCCGTTTCGCCGCGCTCAACGAGGTCGGCGGCAACCCGGCGGCCTTCGGCGCCTCGGTCGACGGCTTTCACGCCGCCCAACTGCGCCGGCAGAGCAGCTCGCCCGGCGGCATGACGACGTTGTCGACGCACGACACGAAGCGCAGCGAGGACGTGCGCGCGCGACTGGCGGTGCTGAGCGAGATGCCCGACGAGTGGGCGGCACTCGTCGAGACGCTCATGTCGGCCGCTCCCATCCCCGATGCGGGCTTCGCGTACCTGCTCTGGCAGACGTTCGCCGGGGCGGGTTTCGTCGAACGTGAGCGCATGCATGCCTATGCCGAGAAGGCGATGCGCGAGGCGGCACTCAGCACGACCTGGCTCGACCCCGACGTGCAGTTCGAGAAGACCGTGCACGCGGCCGTCGACGCGGCGTACGGCGACCCGGCGGTGCACGAGCCGCTGGCGTCGTTCGTCACGCACATCGCGCCGTACGGGTGGTCGAACTCACTGGCGCAGAAGCTGGTGCAGTTGACGATGCCGGGCGTGCCGGACGTCTACCAGGGCACCGAGCTGTGGGACGACTCGCTCGTCGACCCCGACAACCGGCGCCCGGTCGACTTCGCCGCGCGCGCCGCGATGCTCGCCGAGCTCGACGCCGCGGGCACGCCCCCGCCGGTCGACTGGTCCGGCCTGGCCAAGTTGTGGGTCACCTCGCGTGCGCTTCGGCTGCGCCGCGACGAACCACAGCGCTTCCGTACGTACGCGCCGCTCGAGCCGCACGGCGCCGCCGCAGCTCATTGCGTCGCATTCGGCCGGGGCGGGGCGATCACCGTCGCGACCCGGCTGCCGTTGACGCTCGAACGCGCCGGCGGTTGGCGCGACACGCAACTCGACCTGCCGGCCGCCTCGACCGACGTCCTCACCGGACGCACGCACAGCGGGACGGTCGCGGTCGGCGAGCTGCTCGCGACGTATCCGGTGGCACTTCTCGCGATCGGCTAGTTCGGCGGCTGCAGGCGCGCGCGCAGGTCGTCCAGGTCGAGATCGGGCTGGGGAAACTGCGGGTCGAGTTCGCGCAGCGTCTCGAGCAGGATGCGCCCGACCGCCCAGTTGCGGTACGGCTTGGAGTCCGCGGGGATGACGTACCACGGCGCCGCGGGCTTGTTACAGCGCTCGAGCACCGCTTCGTACGCGGCCTGGTACTCGCTCCAATGCCCGCGTTCGTCGATGTCGGCCTCGTTGAACTTCCACCGCTTCGCCGGATCGTCGAGTCGCGCGAGCAGCCGCTCGCGCTGCGTGTCGTAGGAGATGTGCAGGAAGCACTTCACGATCGTCGTGCCGTTCGCGGCCAGCTCGGCCTCGAAGTCGTTGATCTGGTCGTAGCGCCGTTCCCACTCGGCGGGCGGGACGAGGTCATGGACGCGCACGATCAGCACGTCCTCGTAGTGCGAGCGGTCGAACACGCCCACCGTGCCCGCCGCCGGCGTGTGCAGGCGGATGCGCCACAGGAAGTCGTGCTTGCGCTCGTCGTCCGTCGGTGCCTTGAACGCCGTGTAGCGCACCCCGGTCGGGCGCATCGATCGCACGACGTGGTCGGTCGTACCGCCCTTGCCGGACGTGTCCATCCCCTGCAGCACCAGCAACACACTGCGCTGCCCGCCCAGCGCCGCCTCGGCGAACAGGCGCTCCTGGAATTCGGCGAGCTTGGCCGCGTCACCACGGGGCAGCCTCAGCTTGCCGCCCTTGGACGCGCTCGCCATCGGCGTCGCGGTGCTGTCATAGCCCGCGAGTGACACCGGCGCATGTGGCACGCGAAGCAGTTCGCGCAGCGACTGTTTCACGCCGCCGACTGTAGGGCAGGGTGGACGGATGCCGGACATCCGCGTGTGGGCTCCCGCCGTGCAGCAGCTGCGCATCGTCGCCGACGGCAGCCGACGCGACATGCAGCGCGAGGCCGACGGCTGGTGGCGCGGCCCGGACCTGCCACCCGGCACCGACTACGCGCTGTTGCTCGACGGTGACGACACAGAGATCCCTGACCCGCGCTCGCGGTGGCAACCCGACGGCGTGCACGGACGCAGCCGCGTCTACGACGACGGCGCGTACCCGTGGCAGGACGCGGACTGGCTCGGCCGCGACCTCGTCGACGCGGTCGTGTACGAGCTGCACATCGGCACGTTCACACCCGGCGCCACGTTCGACAGCGCGACCGAGCGACTCGACCACCTCGTACAGCTCGGCGTCACACACGTCGAGTTGATGCCGGTCAACGACTTCAACGGTGTGTGGAACTGGGGCTACGACGGCGTGCTCTGGTACGCGGTGCACGAGGCGTACGGCGGTCCGGAGGGGCTGAAGCGGTTCGTCGACGCGTGCCACGCGCGCGGTCTCGCGGTCGTGCTCGACGCCGTCTACAACCATCTCGGCCCGTCCGGCAACTACCTGCCGCGGTTCGGGCCGTACCTCAAGATGGGCCGCAACACATGGGGTGAGCTCGTCAATGTCGAAGAGCCGCACGTGCGCCGCTACATCCTCGACAACGCACTCATGTGGCTGCGCGACTTCCACGCCGATGCGCTGCGCCTCGATGCCGTGCACGCACTCGTCGACACGTCACCTACGCACATCCTCGCCGAGATGTCGGACGAGGTCGCACAGCTGTCGCGCGAGCTCGGCCGTCCGCTGTCGCTCATCGCCGAATCGGACCTCAACGACCCCGTCGTGATCACGCCCCGCGCGGCAGGCGGCTGGGGCATGACCGCGCAGTGGGACGACGACGTGCATCATGCGCTGCATGCGCTGCTGACCGGTGAGCGGCAGGGCTACTACTGCGACTTCGGTTCGCTCGCAGTGCTGGCCAAGACACTCACCTCGGCGTTCCTGCACGACGGCACGTACTCGACGTTCCGCGGACGGGTGCACGGCAAACCCGTCGACCGCGCGAACACGCCGGGGCGCCGGTTCGTCGTGTGCCTGCAGAACCACGACCAGATCGGCAATCGGGCGGTCGGAGATCGGCTGCCGGAACTCCTCACGCCGGACCTGCTG
>DATGFB010000408.1:0-3256 GCA_035309605.1 Jatrophihabitantaceae bacterium | reverse complement strand
GGCTGTTCCTGTTCGCCCCTTCCGACGGGCGCGCGCTGTTCGAGTTCGCGCGAGAGTACGTGCGCTCGGTGCCGCCCGAGTACGGGGTGTTCATGGCCGGGTTGAGCGCGCCGCCCGCTCCGTTCGTCCCGGAGGAACTGCACTTCACGCCCGCGTTCGGCCTGCTGGTTGTGGGACCCGGCAGCGACGCCGAGCACGCCGACGTGATCGCCCCGATCAGGCAGGCGGTGACGCCGATCGTCGAGCTCGTGACGCCCATCCCATACGTCGGGCTGCAACAGATGTTCGACGAGTCCGCGCCGTGGGGGGTGTACTCGTACGAGAAGGCGGTGTACCTCGACGAGCTCACCGACGGAGTCATCGACGTGATCCTCGAACACCAGGCGAAGAAGATGCACCCGCTGTCGTTCGTGCCGATCTTCGTGCTGGGCGGCGCGTACGCGACGGCCGGCGGCGATGCGAACGCATTCGGCGGATCACGCACCACGAGTTACGTCGTCAACATCTCCGGCACCAGCACGGAGCCCGAGGGTTTCGCGTCCGAACGCGAGTGGGTGCGCAACTACTGGTCCGCGCTCGTCGAGCATGCGGCCGGCACCGGAAGCTACGTCAACTTCATGAGCGAGGTCGACGACGATCGAGTGCGCAACGCCTACGGGCCGAAGTACGAGCGGCTGCAGCACATCAAGACGGCGTACGACCCGGACAACGTCTTCCATCTGAACGCGAACATCAAGCCGGGCTGACTCGAGCGCGTTACTTCGTCGGCAGGCCGGCAGCTTTCCAGGCGCGGAAGCCGCCGTCGAGGTCGGTTGCACGTTGGATGCCGAGTTCTTGCAGGCCGGCGGCGGCGAGGCTCGAGGAGTAGCCCTCGTTGCACACGATGATCGGGAACAGGTCGTAGGTCGCGATCGGTAGCCGTGCGTCGCACATCGGATCCAAGCGCCACTCGAGCACCGTGCGCTCGATGACGACCGCGCCTGGTATGCGGCCCTCACTGGCCTGGTTCGCCTCGGGACGGATGTCGACGATCGTTGCGCCGGCAAGCTGTGCCGCGTACGCCTCGGCCGGCGACAGACGGGTCAGGCCGCTGCGGGCGCGCGCGAGCACGTCGTCGATTCCACGCGACACCGACTCGACCACGGCTCATACGGTGACGGCCATGTCGTCGCTGCACAATGAGTCGGTGACGAGCGGGCACTGGGACGACGCGTACTCACACGGCGACACGACCCGCAGCTGGTACCGCCGCGAGTCGACGTGGTCGCTGCACATGCTGGACGAATGCGATGTGTCGCCCGCCAGCAGCGTCATCGACGTCGGCGGCGGCGCGTCCACTCTCGTCGACGCGTTGCTCAGGCGCGGCCAGCACGACGTCACCGTTCTGGACATCTCCGCGACCTCGCTCGACATCGCGCGCGAGCGTCTCGGAGCTGCGGGCGAGGGAACGCGATGGGTGGTCGCTGACCTGCTCACGTGGCAGCCCGACCGGACTTTCGACGTGTGGCACGACCGCGCCCTGCTGCACTTTCTCGTGGACGACGCCGCGCGGCACGCATACGTGCAGGTGCTGAACCTGGCCACGCATTCGGGCTCGGTGGCGGTGTTCGCGACGTTCGCACCGGACGGCCCGGAGCACTGCTCGGGCCTGCCGGTCGCGCGCTACGGCGCGCACGACCTGGCCGAGCTGCTCGGCGTGCGGTGGCGGTTGTGTGGGGCCGAGCGCGAGGAGCACGTGACTCCCGGCGGCGCCGTCCAGCCGTTCACGTGGGCAGCGTTTCGTCGCGGCTGACCGCGTGCGCGGCCGTGCCATGCTGAGCGCATGGTTCTGGTGATCGAGGGTCCGCCGACGCCGCCGGACTCGCCAGCGCGGGTACGCCCGCCGCACACACAGCCGTTGCGTATCGCCGTCGTGCAGCACCGCTGGTCGTCGCACGGACTGGTCGAGTGGCTGCACGAGGCGGTCGACACCGCGGCGCAGCGTGGTGCGCGCATCGTGTTCCTGCCCGAGGTGACGCTGTCGCGCTATCCGGCGGACACGCTGCCACACGGTCGTGCGAGCGACGTGGCGGAGGATCTCGAGACCGGGCCCACGTTGGCGTTCGCCCGTGAGGCTGCCAAGCGCAACGACATATACGTGCACACGTCGTTGTACCGGCGCGCCGACGCGGACGACGGCCTGGGTCTCAACACCGCGATCCTCGTCGACCCGTCCGGGCAACTGATCGCAACGACGAACAAGCTGCACATCCCGGTGACGGCCGGCTACTACGAGGACAAGTACTTCCGCCCCGGACCGGCCGACGATCCGTACCCGGTGTACGTCCTCGAGGACCTCGCCGGTGCGCGCGTCGGCATGCCGACCTGCTGGGACGAGTGGTTCCCCGAGGTCGCGCGCGCCTACGGGCTGGCCGGCGCGAACATCGTCGTGTACCCGACTGCGATCGGTTCGGAACCCGATCACCCGGAGTTCGACACGCAACCGCTGTGGGAGCAGGTCATCGTCGGCAACGGCATCGCGAACGGCTTGTTCATGGTCGTGCCCAATCGCACCGGCACGGAGATGCGCGACGACGGCACGCCGGGCAATACCTTCTACGGCTCCTCATTCGTGTCCGATCCGTACGGCCGCGTCCTCGTGCAGGCACCGCGCGACGAACCGTGCGTGCTCGTGACCGAGCTCGACCTCGCCCAGCGCGAGGACTGGCTCGACCTGTTCCCGTTCCTGCGCACTCGGCGTCCCGACACCTACGGCGCTCTGACCGCGCCGGTCGACGACACGCATCCGTACGGCGGTCAGTGATGTGGCGGATGCCGCATGAAGGTGTGCGGCACGAGCGGCTGTGGCTGGCGTGGCCGACCCAGGGCTACACGCTCGGCGACAGTGCCGAGGAGGCCGAGGTCGCGCGCGGCACCTGGGCCGCGGTGGCCAACGCGGCGGCGCAGTTCGAGCCGGTGACGGTGGTCGTGCATCCACGCGACGCGTCGCTTGCGCCGCGCTACCTCGACTCGGCGATCGAGGTGCGTACTCGTGAGATCGACGACGCGTGGATCCGCGATGCGGGGCCGACGTTCGTGCTCGGGCCGGCCGGCGAGCTGGGCGCGGTGACGTGGGTATTCAACGGCTGGGGTCAGCAGTCGTGGGCGACCTGGGATCTGGACGCGACGCTTGGCCCGGCCGTTGCCGAGTGGGCCGGCGCCGAACGCGTCGACTCGGCACTGGTCAACGAGGGCGGCGGCGTGCACGTCGACGGAC
>DATGFB010000407.1:0-3030 GCA_035309605.1 Jatrophihabitantaceae bacterium | reverse complement strand
GCGAGGATCTCCTCCGCGCTCTGTGGCATGTTGATCCGGTTGGACGTGATGACCGGCACGTTCACCAGCGGACGCAGCTTCGCGGTGATCCACGTGAACGCGCCGCGCGGCACCGACGTGACGATCGTCGGCACTCGCGCCTCGTGCCAGCCGATACCGGTGTTGATGATCGTGACGCCGGCTTGCTCGACCTCGTGCGCGAGCGCGACGACCTCGTCCCAGCTCTGCCCGTCCTCGACGAGGTCGAGCATCGACAGCCGGTAGATGATGATGAAGTCGGGGCCGACGGCTTCGCGCACCCGGCGGACGATCTCGACCGCGAAGCGCCGCCGCTTCTCCGCGGTGCCGCCCCATCCGTCGATGCGGTTGTTGGTACGTGGCGCGAGGAACTGGTTGATGAGGTAGCCCTCGGAACCCATGATCTCGACGCCGTCGTAGCCGGCTTCGCGCGCGAGTGACGCCGACCGCGCGAAGTCGTCGATCGTCGAACGGATCTCGCGGGCCGTCATCGCCCGCGCGCGGAACGGCGTGATCGGCGACTTGCTGCGCGACGCGCTGACACTGAACGGGTGATACGCGTAGCGCCCGGCGTGCAACAGCTGCACCGCGATACGTCCGCCGTTGTCGTGCACCGCATCGGTGATGCGGCGATGTGCGGACGCTTCGCGTGAATCGGTCAGCTTGCCGGCCAGCGGCAGCAACCAGCCGGTGCGATTCGGCGCGAAGCCACCGGTGACGATCAGGCCGACACCACCGCGCGCTCGTTCTGCGTAGAACTCTGCGAGACGTTCCATCTTGGCCGAACTGTCTTCGAGGCCGACGTGCATCGAACCCATCAATACGCGGTTCGGCAGCGTCGTGAAGCCGAGGTCGAGCGGGGCGAGCAGGTGTGGGAACGGCGTCGTCATCGCGTCCTCTTGGTAGCCGGTGTCAACGCGGTCAGGATCTCGTCGCACCACTCGATCGCACCGCGCTCGAGACTGATGCCGCCGCGCAGCACGAGGTATTGGTGCAGTCGACGTCCGCGCAATCGTGCCGGGTCGGGGAACTCGTGCTTCTCGTTCGCGAGGTACGCGTCGAGTCGATCGGCGTGCAGCTCGCGATGCCGCCGCACCTCGGCCAGCACGGCTCGCACGTCGCCGTTCGCGGCGCCGCGCACCTTCACCGCGAGCTCGGAACGCGTGACCTCTGGCTGGGCGGGTTCGGCGAGCCATTCGCGCAGCTCGGCGCGTCCGTCGTCGGTGAGCGCGTAGACCTTCTTGTCGGGGCGGCCGTCCTGTTCGACCACGTCGGCGACGACCCATCCCGCGGACTCCATGCGTCCCAGCACCTTGTAGACCTGCTGGTGAGTGGCCGTCCAGAAATGCCCGATGGAACGATCGAAACGGCGGGCAAGGTCGTAACCCGAGCTGCTCTGCTCGGACAGCGAGACCAGGATGGCGTGCTCGAGACTCACACCCGGCAGCGTATCTATGCAACTAGTTGCAGTGCAATTAGACGTCTACCACAGTGCCCGTGTCCAAGTGCACGAACTCGCTGCCGAACTGGCCGCCGACCCGTGCGATGTGGCTCTCGACGATGCCCGCGCCCGCCGGACTCGTCGTCGCCTCGTGCGCAGGAAACGTCTTCGCGGCGCGCACCGACACCGCGAAGTCGACGAGCTGTGCAGCGTTCGCCCACGGTGCACCGATCGGTACGAACACCGCCTTTACCTCGGCGGGCGGGACGATCAGCGAGTCGCCGGGGTGATAGACCCCGCCGATCAGGAACCCGACGTTCGGCACGACGGGGATCGTGGGATGGATCACGGCGTGCTGGCCGCCGAACGTGCGCACCTCGAATCCGCCCGCCTCGAACGTCTCCCCTGCGGTGACTGCGACAACCCGGTCGCGCAACTCGTCGAGCAGCGCGCCGACGGACGCGGGCGCCCAGATGCGCATGCGCGAGTTGCGTCGCGCGGCCGCGGTAACGCGTTCGACCTCGAGATGGTCGGGGTGCTCGTGGGTGATGAGCACCGTGTCGACGCCGTCCAGCGCCTCATCGACCTCGCTGAACATACCCGGGTCGATGACGAGCGAGCGGTCGCCATCGTCGAAACGCACGCAGGAGTGGGTGAACTTCGTCAGTTGCATCGTGTGGACCCCGCTCAGTCGAAGTCGATCTCGTCCCCGTCGACGATGTGCATCGCAGCCTCTTCCGAGCTGGACGCGTAGCCGGCGGGGCCGACGTCCTCGGCGATCTCGTCCTTCTCCTCGTCGGGGCCGCCACCCTCGTCCGGTTGGAGGAGACGGCCGGCTCGCGGCTGCTCGTCGTCGAAGGCGACGTCGTCGGCGGAGACGTCGGGCTCCTCCTCGGACAGGCGCTCGTCGAGCGACTCGCCTTCGTACTCCTCGAACGCAGTCGGCGCGTGACGCAGGTTGTGGGGTTCGCGATCAGGCGGGTTGTAGCCGGTCTCGTCCTCCTCGTCGGGATCGTCGCTCGTCAGCGCCTCGATCGGGTCGAGGTCATCGGTGTCGCCGACCGGATCCTCGCCACCGCGCTCGTAGACGCTGTCGCCGTACATGTCGTCCGTCTCGCTCATGACTGCAGCCTTCCGCGATTGCCGTCCGATGTCACCCACTCCGACTGGTGGGCTCGATGCCCCAGGCGCCCGTCCATTCTGCGCGCGGATCGAGGACGAGCAAGCCGTCACCGCTGTTGAACGCGTTGGCCGGGCAGGTCATGGGCTCGACCGCGATCGCACCGGCGTCGTGCGCGATCCCCTCCGCCGTGAACACCTGCACGAATTGAAAACTCTCGTCCATCCACAGTCGCGCGCCGCGATCGTTACCCGCGCGCACCACCGCCGACGCACGCGCGCCGTCGCGCCCGAGGCCGGTGAAGGCGTCGTCGAGACGCAGCCCGCCGAGCTTGCGTCCGCGGGACAGGTCGTACTGCGTGCCGGCGACGGCACGCCGGCCGAACGGGATCGCCGCTTCGTCCACGAGGAGCCGTTCCGAAGCGGTCAACTCGACGGACGCGGACGACATC
>DATGFB010000406.1:0-6741 GCA_035309605.1 Jatrophihabitantaceae bacterium | reverse complement strand
TCGCAGCCGGCCAGCAGCGAACCGAGCATCACCGTGTCAGCGCCCGCCACGATCGCCTTCGCGATGTCACCGCTGTACTGCAGCCCACCGTCGCCGACGACGGGAACACCGGCGGGCCGGCAGGCCAGCGCGGCTTCGTGGATCGCGGTGATCTGCGGAACGCCGACGCCCGCGACGACGCGCGTGGTGCAGATCGAGCCGGGACCGACGCCGACCTTGATGCCGTCGGCACCGGCGTCGATCAGTGCCTGCGCGCCCGCGCGCGTCGCGACATTGCCGGCGAGCACCTGCACGTGTGCGGTCGCCGGATCGCTCTTGAGCCGGCGCACCATGTCGAGCATCAAGCGCGCCTGACCGTTCGCCGTGTCCGGGACGAGCACGTCGACACCGGCGTCGATCAGTGCGGTCGCGCGCTGCCACGCGTCGCCCCAGTATCCGACGGCCGCCGCGACGCGCAACCGGCCTTCGTCGTCCTTCGTCGCGTGCGGGTACTGCTCGGTCTTGGTGAAGTCCTTGACGGTGATCAGCCCGCGCAGCTTGTTGTCGCCGTCGACGATCGGCAGCTTCTCGATCTTGTGCTTGGCCAGCAGGCCGGCTGCGTCATCGCGCGAGATGCCGACCGGCGCGGTGACGAGCGGCATGGGCGTCATGACCTCGCGCACCGTGCGCCGATCCCAGTCGGCCGCGGCGACGAAGCGAACGTCGCGGTTGGTGATGATGCCGACGAGCACGCCGTCGTTCTCGACGACCGGCAGCCCGGAGATGCGGTAGCGGCCGCACAGCGTGTCGACGTCGGTCAGCGTCGCGTCGGGCGACACCGTCACCGGGTCGCTCACCATGCCCGACTCGGACCGCTTGACGAGGTCGACCTGCCCGGCTTGCTCGTCGATCGACAAGTTGCGGTGCAGCACGCCGATGCCGCCCTGGCGCGCCATCGCGATCGCCATCCGGGCCTCGGTAACCGTGTCCATCGCGGCCGACAGCAAAGGCACCGCGACCGTGATCTCGCGGGTCACCCGGGACGTCGTGTCGACCTCGGACGGGACGACGTCGGTCTCTCCGGGCAGCAGCAGGACGTCGTCGAAGGTCAGCCCGAGTGGGGCGAATTTCGCTGGCAGGTCGTCCACACGCACTCCTCGATGGGCGCCGGTACTTCATGGTACGGGCCCGAACAGGCCGTCCCCCGACGTGCCTCAGGACAAATGTCAGGGTCGATTGGGGGATTAACCCAATGGTCTCCGGGCGGGCCGCCCCGGCAGGCTGGACGCCATGACCGAACTGCGCACCGTCGCTCCACTCCCTGTTCCCCACGTCACGTCCGTCGTCGCTGCGCGAGCGGTGGACGTCACCAAGCACTACGGCTCCGGCGACACCGCGGTGCGCGCGCTGGACGGCGTGAGCGTCGAGCTGATCCGCGGCGAATTCACCGCGATCATGGGTCCGTCCGGCTCGGGCAAGTCGACGCTCATGCACTGCCTGGCCGGACTCGACACCGTGACCGACGGCCGCGTCGAGATCGGGGACGTCGTCCTTTCCGACCTCACCGACAAGCAGATGACCGCGCTGCGCCGCGACCGCATCGGCTTCGTGTTCCAGGCCTACAACCTCATTCCCACGCTGACCGCGCTCGAGAACATCACCTTGCCGATGTCGATCGCGGGTCGTGCGCCGGAACAACCGTGGCTCGACAACGTCATCGCCCGCCTGGGGCTCACCGACCGGCTGCGACATCGGCCGAGCGAGCTCTCCGGCGGCCAGCAGCAACGCGTCGCCGTCGGCCGTGCGCTCGCCGGGCGGCCCGACATCATCTTCGGCGACGAGCCGACCGGAAATCTCGACTCGCGCTCCAGTGGCGAGGTGATGCAGATCCTGCGCACGTCCGTGGACGAGCTCGGGCAGACCGTCGTCGTCGTCACACACGATCCGCGCGCGGCCGCATACGCCGACCGCGTTCTGTTCCTCGCCGACGGCCACATCGTGGACGAGCTGCGCTCCCCCACCGCGGAGTCGGTTCTCGATCGCATGAAGAACCTCGAGGGCTGAGCACCGATGGCCAACGGAATGCGTACGGTTGCGCTGCGCAACTTGTCCGCGCACAAGGTGCGCCTGTTGCTCACCGCAATCTCGGTGCTGCTCGGCACCGCGTTCGTCGCGGGCTCGTTCGTCTTCACCGACACGCTGCACAGGAGCTTCGACGACATCTTCAGCTCGTCCGACAAGGGCATCGACTCGCAGGTCATCGCTCGCAAGAGCTACGAGCCGGGCCCCTCGCTCGCGCTCGTCGACAAGGTCCGCACGCTGCCGGGGGTGCACGTGGTCGAGCCGGTTGCGAATGCGCCGGTCGTGCTCGTCGGGCCGAACGGCAAGAAGATCGAGCCGGGCGGCGCGCCGAGCGAAGGCGGCATCTGGACGCCGGCCGGCGAGTCGGTGCGTCCGGCCGACGCCTTTGCGTCCGGGCGCGCGCCGCAGTCGCCGGGTGAGGTCGTCGTCAACACCGGCGCGGCGAGCAAGGGGCACCTGCACACCGGGGACACGGTCAAGATCGTGCTGCCGAACGCGTCCGTCGTGCAGGCGCGGCTCGTCGGCATCTACAAACCGAACGTGCAGACCGGCGGCTACGTCGGGGTGCGGTTCATCGAGTCGGACGCCATGCGCCTCTTGACCGACGGCACGCATCTGACCGCCTTGGACATCGCCGCCAAGCCCGGCACGTCGCAGGAGCAACTGACCGCGAGCGTGTCGTCGATCCTGCCCGAGAACCTCAAGGCCAAGACCGGCACGCAAGTTCGCAAGGACGACCAGCAACGAGTGCAGACCGCACTCGGATTCGTGAGCTACATCCTGCTGGCGTTCGGCTTCATCGCCCTCGTCGTCGGCACGTTCATCATCTACAACACCTTCTCGATGCTGGTCGCGCAGCGGTTGCGCGAATTGGCGTTGCTGCGCGCCGTCGGCGCGAGCCGACGGCAGGTGCGCCGATCTGTGCTGCTCGAAGCCGGTGTGATCGGAGCGATCGGCAGTGCACTCGGGCTGGCCGGAGGTGTCGGCCTCGCGTACGGACTGCATGCGCTGCTCGACGCGTTCAACGTCGGTCTGCCGTCCGGCTCGCTGTTGCTGTCCGCACGCACCGTGGTCGTGACCATGCTCGCCGGCATCGTCGTCACCTTGTTGTCGGCCAACGCTCCGTCGCGGCGTGCCGCGAAGATCCCGCCCGTCGCCGCGATGCGCGACGAGTTCGCAGCTCCCGCGACGAGCACTCTGCGGCGCCGTACCGTCGCCGGTGTGCTCGTCGCGGGGCTCGGCGTGATCGGCACCGTCGCAGGTGCGCTGAGCGGGTCAGGTGGTTCGGAGGCGACGTTCATCGGCGTCGGCCTGGTCGCCGTCGGCGCCGGCGCCTTGCTGCTCTCGCCGGTGCTCGCGCGCTGGGTGATCACGCCGCTCGGCCGCGCGCTGGGCCGGCCGTTCGGAACGGTGGGCCGGCTGGCCCGCACCAACGCGGTGCGCAACCCGCGCCGCACAGCCGCAACATCGTTCGCGTTGACGCTCGGGTTGTTGCTCGTCAGCGGCGTCGCCGTGATCGGCTCGTCGATGAAGTCGAGCATCGGCGCGCTCTTCGACAACAACGTGACTGCCGACTACATGCTCACGACGTCGGTCGACGTCAACGTGCCGCTACCCGCGGCGCAAGCCGCGCAACGGGTGCCGGGCGTCGGCTCAGTAACCCAACTGCACGGGTTGCGCGCGCAGCTCGACAGCGGTGGTGCATCCGACGGCATCGCGGTCGAAGGGCCGCTCGGATCCGTGATTCGGGTGAACACGATTCGCGGCAGCGCGGCGCCCGCACCGGGCACGATCGTGATTTCGCAGACGCAGTCGAACAAAGCCGGCTGGGGCATGGGCACGGTGCATACGCTCTCGACGCACAACGGCCACACCGTGCGCGAACGCGTCGCGGGCGTCTACAAGGACAACCAGCTACTCGGCCCGTGGCTCGTCACCTCGGACGCGTACCGCACGCTCGTGCCGCGGAACCAGTGGAGTGACTTCGTCGCACTCGTGAAGGTGGCACCCGGCGCGTCGTCGGCAGCGGTCCGCGCGGACATCGAGAAGGTCACCGCGCCGTACTACATCGTGGACGTGCAGACACGCTCGGAGTTCAAGGGTCAAGTCGCATCGCAGGTCAACAGCTTGCTCGGGTTGCTCTACGGCCTGCTCGGTCTGGCGATCATCATCGCGATCCTCGGCATCATCAACACGCTGGCGCTGTCGGTGGTCGAGCGACGACGCGAGATCGGAATGCTGCGTGCCGTCGGCATGCAACGCCGGCAGGTGCGTCGCATGATCTATCTCGAGTCGCTGCTGATTGCGGTGTTCGGTGCGGCGCTCGGTCTGGTTCTGGGGGTTTCGTACGGTTCGCTGTTCGCCCGCACGCTGCGCAGCCAGGGCTTGAACGTGGTCAGCGTGCCGTGGCTGCAGACCGTCGTGTTCCTGGTGGTAGCCGGGTTGGTGGGCGTGCTGGCCGCGCTCTGGCCGGGCATCCGCGCGGCGCGGACCCGTCCGCTGGACGCCATCGCGACCAGTTGATCGAGCTTTCGGTTGGCGATCCGGGGTGGGTGGGATCTACCGTGGGGGATGTGACGTATCGCGTGGCGGCCGGAGGAGTCCGGTGAACCTCGACGACGGCCCCCTCGATCCCTTCCTGGACGACCCGAGCGATCCGGCCGGTCTGCTCGACGACACCGAGCCCGCGCAGCCGTTGAGCGACGACGAGCGAGCCGACGTGCTGGCCGATCTCGCCGAGCTTGCCGAGTTCCGCGCCACCCTCGCGCCCCAGGGCGTGCACGGGATCACCGTCGAGTGCGCCGACTGCGGCGAACAGCACTTCTTCGGCTGGGATCTCATGGCGGCCAACCTGCGCGCGCTGCTCGGCGAGGGACGCACGCACGTCCACGAGCCGGCGTTCGACCCAGATCACGACGCCTACGTCAGCTGGGACTACGCCCGCGGCTACACGGATGCGGTGAACGCCCTGAGCAAGCGCCGCTAACTGGCCGCGTTTGCCGCTGTTCGGGGCACTTCGTCCCGATTTGTTCCTGCATGTGACGCGACGCGCGTCACCTTTCGGCCTCCCGCTCTTTGAGCACACAGACGACCGCTTCGGGGATAGCGGTCCTGTGCTTTTTCGGAGGGCTCGATGGCCGACGTGCGACGGCTCCCGGTACCGCGCGAAGGTGATTGGGACTGGCAGATGCGTGCCGCGTGCCGAGGTTCTGACACGGCGAACTTCTACCACCCCGAGAACGAGCGCGGCCCGTCACGCGTCCGGCGCGAGATGCGGGCCAAGGCGGTCTGCGCTGCGTGCCCGGTGATCGAGAACTGCCTGCGCTGGGCGCTCGCCGCTCGCGAGCCGTACGGCGTCTGGGGCGGCACGTCCGCCGAGGAGCGCGAGGCGATGCTCGCCGGCGCCGCCAGCGTCCCCGCCTAGTCCCGCCCGCGATCGTGAAGGGTTTCGGCGACGTGGCGTCCGAAATCCTTCACGATCTGGTCAGAAGCCGGGGCCGTGGCTGTGGCTGTGACCGCCGTGGCTGTGGCTGTGCCCGCCGTGGTCGTGCTCCGGCTCGGCCGGCTTGTCGACGACCGCGCTCTGCGTAGAGAGCACCAGCCCGGCGACGGACGCGGCGTTCGCGAGCGCGGCCTTGGTGACCTTGACCGGGTCGACGATGCCGGCCTGCAGCAGGTCGACGTACTCGTCGCGCTCGGCGTCCAGACCGGACGTCGCGGGCAGTTCGCGCACCCGCGCGACGACGACGTAGCCCTCGTCGCCCGCGTTCGTCGCGATCCAGCGCAGCGGCTCGTCGAGCGCGGTCGCGACGACACGAACACCCGTCGCGTCGTCGCCTGACATCCCGAGATCGCCGTCGAGCACCTCGGCCGCGTGTACGAGTGCCGCGCCGCCACCGACGACGATGCCCTCCTCGATCGCGGCACGCGTCGCGGCGATCGCGTCCTCGATGCGGTGCTTGCGCTCCTTCAGCTCGACCTCGGTGGCCGCGCCGACCTTGATCACGCCGACACCGCCCGCGAGCTTCGCGAGCCGCTCCTGCAGCTTCTCGCGATCCCAGTCCGAGTCGGTGTCGTCGATCTCGCGACGGATCTGCGCGATGCGCGCGTCGATCTCGTCCTGCGCGCCGGCGCCGTGCGTGACCGTCGTGGTGTCCTTCGTGACGACGACCCGGCCGGCCCGGCCGAGCACGTCCAAGCCGGACTCGTCCAGTTTGAGGCCGACCTCGGGTGCGACGACCTGCGCGCCGGTGACGATGGCCAGGTCCTGCAGGAACGCCTTGCGGCGATCGCCGAAGAACGGTGCCTTGACCGCGACGGCCTGGAACGTCTTGCGGATCGCGTTCACGACGAGCGTGCTGAGCGCCTCGCCCTCGACGTCCTCGGCGATCACCACAAGTGACTTGCCGGATTGGGCGATCTTCTCCAGCAGTGGCAGCAGGTCGGCGATCGCCGCGATCTTCTGCGTGGTGATCAGCAGGTACGGGTCTTCGAGCACCGTCTCGCCGGCCTCGAGGTCGGTGACGAAGTACGGGCTGATGTAGCCCTTGTCGAACTGCATGCCCTCGGTGAACTCGAGCTCGGTGGTCAGCGTCTGGCTCTCCTCGACGGTGATCACACCGTCCTTGCCGACCTTGGTGAACGCCTCGCCGATCAGCGTGCCGATCGCCGGGTCCTGCG
>DATGFB010000405.1:0-3605 GCA_035309605.1 Jatrophihabitantaceae bacterium | reverse complement strand
CCTGCTCGTACACCTCGGAGTGCGCGTTGATGCGGAACAGCACTGCGATCTCGGCGGCCGGCGTGCCGTCATCGATGAGTTTGCGGCATTGCGCGGCGACCGCGGCGGCCTCGGCGGGCTCGTCGTCGAACTCGGCGAACGACGGCTCGGGGCCGTCGGGCCGCTGGCCGACGAGCGTGAGCCGCGCCTGCTCGCTGCCGTGCCTCAACAACGCGTTCGCCAGTGCCACGACCTGCGGCGTGGATCGATAGTCGCGCTCGAGACGCACCTCGACGGCATCGGGAAAGCGCGTACGGAAGCCGAGCAGGTGCTGAGGCGTCGCGCCGGCGAACGAGTAGATCGTCTGGTTCGCGTCGCCCACGACGCACAGGTCGTTGCGATCACCCAGCCACGCGTCGAGGAGCCGCTGCTGCAGAGGGGAGACGTCTTGATACTCGTCGACGACGAAGTGCCGGTAGCGGCGGCGGATCTCCTCGGCGACGTCGGCGTATTCGTCGATCGCCCCAGCCGTGATCAGGAGCAGATCGGCGAAGTCGAGTTGACCCGAGCGCCGCTTCACCTGCTCGTATTCGGCGTACACCTTCGCGACCGTCTCGGGCGCCGTGGACGTCTGCCGGCCCGCCGTCGCTGCGCGCGCGACGTAGTCGTCGGGTCCGGCGAGCACCGCCTTGGCCCACTCGATCTCAGACGTCAGATCGCGTACCTCGGTGCGATCGGTGCGCAGCCGCAACCGCGCGGCGGCGTTGCCGACGAGACGCAGCGGGTTGTCGACGACATCGGGCACCCCGCCTCCGAGCACCCGCGGCGCGAAGTACGTCAGCTGACGCAGCGCTGCCGCGTGGAACGTGCGTGCCTGCACGCCGTCGGCACCGAGCCGGCGCAAGCGGTTGCGCAGTTCACCGGCAGCACGCGCGGTGAACGTGACCGCCAGCAGTTGGCCGGCCGGAACTTGGCCGGACCGCACCGCATACGCGATGCGGTGCGTGATCGCGCGCGTCTTGCCGGTACCGGCGCCGGCGAGGATGCACACCGGGCCGCGGACGGCGAGCACGGCAGCGGTCTGCTCGGGATCGAGCCCCGCCAACACCGCATCCGCGCCGCTCACGCCGTCGATCCTGCCAGCGCGCGCCGACACGAAGGGGTGCCGGTGCCCGACTGTGCGCGACGCCTGATGGTGTTCGATGGGACCGTGTGAGCCGGTTTCGCGCCACCACGCCGCAGCGTCTGGTCGGCGAGTTGGCCGAGTGGCTCGCGTCGCTGACCGCTCCTGGACCGGCGCTTCGCGTCGCTGTCGACGGCGCCCCTGTCGCACAACCGGTCGCACTCGCGCGCAGTCTCGTCGATCCGCTGCGCGAACGCGGGCGGCCGACCGCGATCGTCGCCGCCGACACGTTCTGGCGCGACGCGTCGTTGCGCCTGGAGTACGGCCGCGAGGACGTGGACGCCTACCTCGAGTGGCTCGACGCAGCCGCGCTGCAGCGCGAGGTTCTCGATCCGCTCGGCGCGGGCGGCAGCGGGCAGTTCATCACGTCCCTTCGCGATCCGCGCACGAATCGGGCCACGCGGGCCGAGCTGGTTACCGCCGGCCCCGGCGCGATCGTCGTCGTCGCCGGCGCTCTGCTCTTCGGACGCGGGCTGCCTTTCGACGCAACGGTGCACCTGTCGCTCACGTCGGCCGCGCTACGCCGCCGGACCGATGCCGACGACCTCTGGACGCTCGTGGCGTTCGAGCAGTACGAGCGGACGACTGGGCCACAACGTACGGCGGACGTGCTCGTCCGCGTCGACGATCCTGCACGGCCGGCGATACGCGACGGCGCGCCGTAGCGCTAGCCGGGCAGGGTGTCGGCCAGCCAGCGGTCGACGAGGTAGCGCGATATCGACAGCTTCGGCGACACGCCGTGCAGCCGGGCGCCGGCGTCGGGCGGCGTTCCGGTGTCGACCCACTGGGCGGCGCGGCGCACCTCGTCGCGGCTGAACCAGTTCGCTTCGGCCATCTCGACCGGGTCGAGGTGAATGCCCGCGTCCCCGTCGAGTCGGGCGCTGAACCCGAGCATCAGCGACGACGGGAACGGCCACGGTTGGCTGGCAACGTAGCGGATGTCGCGGACGCGCACACCCACCTCTTCGAACACCTCGCGCGCGACCGCCGCTTCGAGCGACTCCCCCGGCTCGACGAACCCGGCGAGCGTCGAATAGCGGCCCGGTCCCCACTGGTGTCCGCGGCCGAGCAGCGCCGATCCGGCGCCGTCGTGCACCAGCATGATCACCGCGGGATCGGTGCGCGGGAAGTGCTGGCTGCCGTCGTTCGGACAGGTGCGTGTCCATCCGGCCGACGTCTCTTCGGTGGGCGTGCCGCACAGCGGGCAGCGCGGATGGCGCTGGTGCCACTGCTCGAGCGCGATGGCGCTCGTGAGCAAGCCCGCCTGCAGATCGTCCAAGTGCATGCCCAACTCACGCAGCGTGAGCCACTCGCCGCGGTCGTCGCCGTCTGCCGTGGCAGCGAAGTACACAACGCCGTCGGCCACGCCGAGGAAGCGCCGCGGCGCGTGTTCGGGCACCTGCGCGGCGGTGCGGAACGCGACGCGAAGCTCACCGTTGTCGCGCGCGGCCGGCGTCGCCGACTTCGGCGTCACGACCAGCACTCGTGCGTCCGGCCATGCGGCTTCGAGCCACGCCGCGTCGGTGCGCCGCTGCGCGGCACGGTCGAAGGCCGACTCGGCGAGCAGCGGCAGGTCGTCACGCATGGTCGAGGACGGGACCGAGCTTGCTCAGCGGACTCGTGATGGACGCCGCGTCACCGACGACGACCTCGACGAGCCCGGCCGGCGCGAGGTACTGGGCTGCGGCGGCGCTGACGTCGTCGACGCTGACCTTCGCCAACTGCAGCGGATGCTCGGCGATCCACTCGATGC
Organism: Jatrophihabitantaceae bacterium; assembly: GCA_035309605.1. Taxonomy (GTDB): domain Bacteria; phylum Actinomycetota; class Actinomycetes; order Mycobacteriales; family Jatrophihabitantaceae; genus DATGFB01. The sequence goes on along the minus strand of DATGFB010000405.1, from coordinate 690 downwards.
CCAGACCCGCGCCGACGAGCGCGGACAGCGTCGACGCGAGGCCGGACTGGGTCGCCGTCGACAGCGCCAACGTGCCGATCGCGTACTGCCGCACCGCGGCGACCTCGGCCTCGGTGACCGGCAGCGATGCGATACGGCCGAGTTCGTAACGCGTCTCGAGCAATGCGGGCGCCGTGACTTCGGTGGCTACGTCGACGTCGAACAACAACGTCGAGCCGAGCACGTTGTGCTCGATACGGCTGTGCGGACCGTAGGTGTAGCCCTTGTCCTCACGCAGGTTCTCCGTCCACCGCGACGAGAAGTACCCACCGAAGACGAGATTCGCCAGCTGGAGCGCCGGGTAACCCGGATCGGTACGCGGCAGCGCAACTCCGCCGAGCCGGATCGACGACTGCACCGAACCCGGCCGGTCGACGACGAGCAGCGGCCCGGGCTGCGGCGCCGGCAGTGCGGCGATGCGGGACGACGATGCCGTTCCCGTCCAATCGGCGAGCGCGGCGGCGACCACGTCGACGACCCGCGCCGGCGAGATGTCGCCCACGACGACGAGCACCGCATCCGACGGGCGCACGTCGGCGCGGTGCAGCGATCGGACCTGCGCCGCTGTCGTCGCAGCGACGTCCTCGACCTGGGGCAGGTCGTGCGCGTACGGATGCGCTCCCCACATGCGCTCGGCCAATGCTTCTGCGG
>DATGFB010000404.1:0-2802 GCA_035309605.1 Jatrophihabitantaceae bacterium | reverse complement strand
CGTCGTGCAGCGCTGCCGCACCCATCCGAAGCCGATCGTCGATCCCGACCTGATGCGCATACCGAGCTTCCGCTGGGGAAACGTCGGCACATTCCTGTTCGCGGTCGCGTTCTTCTCGATGATCCTCGGCAACATCCTGTTCCTGACCGGGGTGTGGCACTACTCGATACTCAAGGCCGGCCTCGCGGTCGTTCCGGGACCGCTGGCCAGCACGCTCGTCGCCGCGCCGGCGGGCCGCCTCGCCGACCGTTTCGGGCATCGAGTCGTCATCGTGCCGGGCACGATCGCGTACGCACTGGGCTTGCTGATACTGCGCACCACCAGCGCGCATCCGCACTACCTCGGCACCTGGCTGCCGGGGCAGGCGCTCATCGGGATCGGCATCGGGCTCGCGTTCCCGACGTTCGGTGCGGCGGCCGTGCGCGACATCGCGCCACGGCGGTTCGGTTCGGCAAGTGCGGTCAGCTCCGCCTTCCGTCAGTTCGGCGCGGTGGTCGGTACCGCGGTCGTGATCGCGATCATCGGCAACCCGCACACGCTCGAGCGCGCACTGCACGTCAAGGACACCGCGTACGACTTCGGCATCCTCGCCGCGCTGCTGTCCGGGGCGACCGCGCTCGCACTGCGTCGTGCACCCGCAGGAGCCCCGGATGCGCAGCCGGCGGATCAGCCGGCCGCGCTTGCCTCATAACGATCTGGGCACAGCGCGCCGATCACCGGCCTATTTGTCCGGCTGCGCGGTCAATTGTCTGGCGCGGCGCACATAAATGAGACGTTCGCCCGACATGACGGCGGGACGGCGCCCGACATACTGCGCTCGTGCGCGTGGGCGGAGGGATGGGCCGGCATGTTCCGCCGTGGCGGCGTCGTGCCCCAACGCCCGAGGACGAGTCGTTCGCCGAACTCGTCTCCGACGCGTTGTTCGTGCCCGAGGCGGCGCCCGAGATCCGCATGATCGCCGAGGTCATGGCGTCGATGTCGATCCCGTCGTCGCGCTACGCGCCGGCCGATGTCCGTCCCGCGCCGGCGCGCCGGATGATCGGCCCGAGAGCCGCCGCGGCCGTCGCGGCCGCGCTTGCTCTGGTCGGCGTTACCGCGAGCGCGTACGCAGGTGTCCTGCCAGGACCGCTACAGGACGTCGCGCATCACATGATCGACGCACCGGCACGGCACCACCACGGCGGCCCGGTCAGATCGCCGAATGCGCCGAACCCGGTGGGCACGCGTGGCGGCAACCCGGGCAACACCGACCGCACGCGCGTGCCGTCCAACTCCGCCAAGCCGTCGACGCATCCGACGCCGACCCGGCCGAAGCCCGCTGTCCCGAGCGGGCCCGCTCAGTCACCGCAGCCGAGTCACTCGCACGGTCACCAGCACGGCAACGGCACGTCGACGGTCGCGCCGCCGGCTACGGTCGCGCCGCCGGCTACACGAGCGCCGACGCCGCCGGCCGCGTCGTCGCCGCCAACGCAGGGCGGTGGCGGCCCGTCGGAGAAGACGGTCGTCGGCTGATCATCCGGGCCAGCGCGTAGGACGTGAAGAGTGCGTCGAGCGCGAGTGAGGCGAGGCCCAGGTTGGCGTCGCTCGTCCACTGTTCGTGAAACCCGGCAGCCCGACGGAACGGCTGAGCACGAACGCGATGCCCATGCCGACGTTGGTCATTGCGCCGAGCAGCCATACGGAATCGCGCGACGGGACGACGGCAATTCCCACACGACGAGCGCAAGGATGTCGGCGCGCACGGCGAGCTCGTCGTCGTACCAGCGCGCGAGCTCATGCGAGTCGGCGATGCAGCCCAGCCACGCGAGCAGCGACACGAAGAACCTGGCGGCCTGCTCGTCATCGCTGAGACCGGCGGCCTTGGCAAGGCGCGTGGCGATGACGGTCTGGCGAAGGATGTGCTCCTGCGGCAAAGCGAGGCCGAGATCGGTCGCGAGGGACAGCGACGACACCAACTCGGCGAGTCGCACCTCGGTTGTCATCGACGGACTCCCGCTGGTCGCCGCCTGTTTCACTTGCGGTCACCGCGCAACGTAGTGACTGAGAGAACGCCGCGCCTGGTGATCCGATGCTCGATTGACATCGCCGCACGACGCCAAAATGATGGGCCGCAGATGGGGAGGGGTGGCCGAAATATGGTGCGTACCCGCATCGAGCGGTTGGTGCCCGTATGGGCGATTGTCGCGATGATCGCACTGGGCGTGCTGCTGTTCGCCGTCAGCGTCGTCTACTTCAGCGAGCCCGCCCGCCACCTCCCGTCGTTCTTCCCGGGCTACGCCGCACGCAGCGCACACCACCACACCAAGCACGGCTTGCTCGCAGTGGTGATTGCGGTCGTCGCGTTCGTCGGAGCGTGGGTCGGCAGCGGGCGCAAGCGCCGGCGCTGGGACGCCTGAGCGACACCGTCCGCTCAGACGCCTGAGCCACACCGTCGCGGTCAGTTCTCCGGCGGCCGGCCGTGCAGGTAGATGTATCTCGCTGCTGCGCCGAACACACCTGCGAACACGATGAGCGCCGCAGCCAGTACCGCAGCCGGGATGAGCGACACCGATCCGCGGCCGTGAATCACCGCGACGGGAACCGCGGGCCCGTTGTCGTCCTGCGTCTGCGTCGCACTCGCACTCGGGCTCGACGAGTCCGTCGCAGTGGAACCGTCGTCCAGCGCGGCGGGCGGCGCGGTGGGGAACGCAGCCGCAGGTCGCGCCGTGGTTGAGCGCGTCGCTGAGGTTGTGAGCGAGGCCGACGTCGAGGCGTGCGCGGTCGGAGTCACCGTGACGTGCGCTGTCGTCTTCGGCGCGCTCG
>DATGFB010000403.1:0-3066 GCA_035309605.1 Jatrophihabitantaceae bacterium | reverse complement strand
CCTGCTCGGTCTGCCGGCGATGGGCGTGCCTCGTGTCGACGCCGCGCCGAGCATGGCCGATCGCGTCGATGCGACGCTCGCGCGGCCGTTGCCGCCGGCGTACGGCTCGACGGTCGTGCAACCTCCAGCGCCGGTGCCGGCGCCCGGAGCCGTCGACCCCGGGCCTTGGGCGGGCCCGACCGGACAGCCGCTGCCCGCACTGGTGACGTTGGACGGATCGACCGTGCCCGCGCCGAACGACGGGGTCGTGCATCCGAATCCGCCCAAGCCGCCCAAGCAACCGGTGCCGACGCCTGGCCCGCCGCCGACGCCTGGCCCGCTGCCGACGCCTGGCCCGCTGCCGACGCCCGTGCCGACACCGACACCCGCGCCGGTCGGCTCGTTCGCCGACCTCGTGGACAAGCGATACGCGAACAAGTCGGCACAGGACCTGCTCGCCGCGCCGGTGACCGCGCTCAAAGGCATCAGCTCGACGCGGGCCGCCGCGCTCAAACAGGCGCTCGGCGTCGAGACCGTCGGCGATCTGGCGAGCGCCGACTTCGTGCGGGCCGCGCAGACCATCGCCGCGGCGGCGGTCAGTCCTGGGTGACGTCGACGATGACGTGCACCTCGTCAGCGAGGCGCAGCGCACCGAAGAACGCGCGGTAAGGCTCGAGGCCGAAGTCGCGCTGGTGCAGCGTCGCCTCGGCGTGCCAGCCGTCCGTTGCCGACGTGACCGCCAGCGACGCCTGTGCTGTGACACCGCGGATGGTGAGATTGCCGTCCAGCGTCCCGGTGGTTTGACCGCCATCCGCGGTGACGGCGGTTGACTCGAAGACTGCGTCCGGGTGCGCGTCGGTGTCGAGCAGTCGCAGCGCGGTCTTGGTGATCTCGCGACGGTCCCGGCCGGTCAGCGGCGCCACACCGCCGGTGCCCTCGATGATCTCGATCGACGTCAGATGCACGTCGACTCGCACGCTTGCGCGCGTCACGTCGTCGCCCGGCACGTCGACCTGCCCGCTCCAGGAGCCGAACGTAAGGGTGAGGTCGTGGCCCACTCGCGACGCGACGCCTTCGCGCCCGGTGCGCACGATCAACCGGGTGTTGTCGGGTCCGATACGAAAGCTGCGGTTCGGTGCCACGGGCGCACCTTAGCGAGCCCGGGGTTGGGCAGGCGTCAGCTGCGCAACATGGGCGTCATGGCCAGCACATCGTCCGCCGTACGCAGATGCGCAGCGCTGACGAAGACCGTGGCCACTCCGCCGTCGAATACGCGTGCGTAGCGGTCGTGCTGTTCTGCGTAGGTGCCGGCGTGGTGCGTGCGCGCGTACGTCGCCGCCGCAGTGCGTCCGCGCAGTGCCTCGACTCGTGACCAGACCTCGTCGCGGTCGCGGCCGACGACGGGCAGATCGAGCACCGTGATCGCGACGCTGTCGGGATCGCGATCTACGGCGGCGCACTCGCGACGCACGATCTCGATCGCGCGGGCGACGCTCGCGTCGTCGGACGGCACGTTGCACGCGTCGCCGAGCCGAGCCGCGATGCGCAGGGTTCGCGCGCCGCGTCCACCGACGATGATCGGCACGTCCGACAGCGGCCGCGGATAGCACGTCGTCTCGGGCAGGTGCACCGCCGTGCCGTCGTATGCCTTCGTACCGGGTGCCCACAGCGCGCGGACCGTTTCGATGGCCGCCTCGAGCGTGTCGTGCCGTTCGCCGAGTGGCGGAAGGCGCAGTCCGAACGCGTCGTGCTCGCGTTGCCACCAACCCGCACCGACGCCGAGGAACGCGCGGCCACCGGTGAGCGCGTCGAGAGTCGCGACAGCCTTCGCGATGATGCCCGCCGGGCGAAAGGTCACCGGTGACACGAGCGTGCCGAGGCTCAGGTCGGTGTCGAGCGCAGCGAGCAGGCCGAGCGTCACCCATGGTTCGGGGATCGGTGCCCACGCGCGATCGACCTGCGGGATCTGGATCAGGTGATCCATGAGTGCGATGCCGTCGAAGCCGGCCTCGTCCGCGGCGAGCGCGATCGACGTCAGCCATGCGCGCGGGTCGTCGTCCCAGGGGAACCGGGACACCTGCAGGACGTGCCGTAGCGACGTCGATCGTCGCTCCGCGGGAGCCGCGGGCGCAGGCTGCCAACCGATCTCGCCGCCGACGGCGATGACCGCGTCCCAACCCTCCGCCTCGAGCGTCGCGCTCACCGCAGCCACCCTCGACAGTTGGTTCGCCAACGTCGGCGCCGGGACGGGTCGGTCGCGCAGCGCGTTGCGCTCCCGCGCGAGCGCGGCAGGCACGTCGAACATGACTGCGACGGCGGGCAGCCGAGCCGCGCGCGCAACGGCGAGGTACGCGTTGCGCCGCTCGGCATCGAGGCCGAGCGTGTCGACGACACAGGTCAAACCGCGCTTCGCACGCGCCGCGAGGATGTCGTCGAGCAGCGCGAACGCGTCGGCGGTCGCATCCAGGTCGTGCCGGCCGCTGCCGACCACACCGCGCAGCTCGTCGGACGAGACGATCTCGGCAGCGCGGTAGTGCGTTTGCGCCCACGTCGACTTGCCCGCTCCGGACGCGCCCACCAGCACGACGATTGCCGGGTCGGGCAGGCCGCTGGGCATGCTCGGAGTCTGGCATCGCTACTGCAAGACTGTGCGCGTGACTCGCGAACCCGCCGAGTGCTGGCTCACCGACATGGACGGTGTGCTCGTGCACGAGCAGCACGCCATTGCGGGTGCGGCCGAGTTCCTCGCCCGCCTGGTCGAGCGACAGCGGCGCTTCCTCGTCCTGACGAACAACTCGATCTTCACGCCGCGTGACCTGCAGGCCCGGCTGGCGCAGTCCGGGCTGCACGTCCCTGAGGCGGCGATCTGGACATCGGCACTCGCGACCGCGCGGTTCCTCGCCGACCAGAAGCCGGGCGGCACCGCGTACGTCATCGGCGAGTCCGGCCTGACGACCGCGTTGCACGAGGTCGGCTACGTGCTCACCGAACGCGATCCCGACTTCGTCGTGCTGGGCGAGACGCGCACGTACTCGTTCGAAGCGATCACCACAGCTATCCGCCTGATCGTGACGGGTGCGCGCTTCA
>DATGFB010000402.1:0-5098 GCA_035309605.1 Jatrophihabitantaceae bacterium | reverse complement strand
GTCGCCTTGGACGCGAGTGCGGACGAGCGTGACACGCGCGGGTTCATCTCGATGACGACGAGCCGGCCGGTCCTGGGGTCCACGGCGAACTGGATGTTGCAGCCACCCGTGTCGACGCCGACCGCGCGCAGCACCGCGATGCCGACGTCACGCATGTGCTGGTACTCGCGATCGGTCAGCGTCATCGCGGGCGCGACGGTGATCGAGTCGCCGGTGTGCACGCCCATCGGGTCGAGGTTCTCGATCGAGCACACGACGACGACGTTGTCGTGCTTGTCGCGCATCAGCTCGAGCTCGAACTCCTTCCAGCCGAACACCGACTGCTCGACGAGGACTTCGTGTACCGGGCTCGCCGCCAGGCCGCGCGCCACCATCTCGCGCACCTCGGCCGCGTCGGACGCCATACCCGAGCCCAGCCCGCCCATCGTGAACGACGGCCGGATCACCACCCGGTTGTCGACGGTCGCGGCGAACTCCATAGCGGCCTCGAGGGTGTGGCACACCCGCGACTCAGGCACCTCGGCCCCGACCGAACGCACGATCTCCTTGAACCGCTGGCGGTCCTCGCCGCGCTCGATCGCCTCGATGTCTGCACCGATCAACTCGACGCCGTACTTGTCGAGCACGCCCGCCTCGTACAGGGCCACGGCCAGGTTCAGTGCGGTCTGCCCGCCCAGCGTCGGGAGCAGTGCGTCCGGGCGCTCGACCGCGATGACCCGCTCGACGAACTCCGGGGTCAGCGGCTCGATGTAGGTCGCGTCGGCGAACTCCGGGTCGGTCATGATCGTCGCCGGGTTGGAGTTGATCAGGCTGACCCGGTAGCCCTCGGCGCGCAGCACGCGGCAGGCCTGAGTACCCGAGTAGTCGAACTCGCACGCCTGCCCGATCACGATCGGTCCCGACCCGATCACCAGGATGTGCGAGATGTCGTCGCGCCTAGGCATCCAGCAACCTCGCAACTGCGCTCATCGTTCGCCTTCCAAGAGGGCGGCGAACCGATCGAAGAGGTACGCGGCGTCGTGCGGGCCGGCTGCGGCCTCGGGGTGGTACTGCACGCTGAACGCCTTGACGTCGCGTGCTTGCAGCCCTTCGACGACGTTGTCGTTGAGGCACACATGGCTCACCTCGACCGCCCCGAACTCCGTGTCGGTAGCACCGTCCAACGGAGCGTCGACGGCGAAGCCGTGGTTGTGCGCGGTGATCTCGACCTTGCCCGTGGTGCGATCCTGCACGGGCTGGTTGATGCCGCGATGCCCGTAACCCAGTTTGTAGGTGCCGAAGCCGAACGCACGGCCGAGCACCTGGTTGCCGAAACAGATGCCGAAGACCGGCACCTCGCGGCGCAGCAACCCACGTACCGTCTCGACCGCGGCGTCCGCGGTCGCCGGATCGCCCGGCCCGTTGGCGAGGAACACCGCGTCGGCGCCGGTTGCGAGCACGTCCTCGACCGACGACGCGGACGGCAGCACATGCGTGGTGATGCCGCGCTCCGGCATGCGGTGCGGCGTCATCGATTTGATGCCGTAGTCGAGCGCGGCGACGGTGAAGCGATGTGTGCCGATCGCGTCGACGACGTACGGCTGCGTCGTGCTCACCTCGGCAGAAAGGTCCGCGCCGATCATCTGCGGCGATGCGAGCACTCGCTCGAGCAGTGCGTCCGCATTGTCTTCCGTGGACGAGATGCCGCAGCGCATCGCGCCGCGTTCACGCAGATGCCGGGTGATTGCGCGTGTGTCGATGCCGCTGATGCCGACGATGCCCTGCGCTTCGAGGTCGTCGTCGAGTGCGCGCAACGCGCGCCAGCTGGACGGCATCCGCGCCGGGTCGCGCACGACGTAGCCCGCCACCCAGATGCGCCGCGACTCCGCGTCGTCGTCGTTCACGCCGGTGTTGCCGATGTGCGGCGCGGTCTGCACGACGACCTGGCGGTGGTAGGACGGGTCGGTGATCGTCTCCTGGTAGCCGGTCATGCCGGTGGCGAACACCGCTTCGCCGAACGTCTCGCCGCGCGCGCCGTAGGCGTCGCCGCTGAAGCTGCGGCCGTCCTCGAGCACGAGGATTGCGCTGTCCATCAGCGCACCACCTCCGCGGTGCGGACGCCGGCGGACAACGTGGCGTCGAGGACGGTCGGCCGGCCGCGGAAGAACGTGGCGATGACCCGCGCCGGCAACGTGCGTCCCGCGAACGGCGTGTTGCGCGACAGCGATGCGAGCGCGTCCGGATCGACGAGCACCGACGCCTGCGGGTCGACGAGTGTGACGTTCGCGGGCGCACCCGGGGTCAGCGGCTGGCCGTGACTGGCCAACCGGCCGATCGCCGCAGGGCGCACGCTCATCCGGTCGGCGACCGCGGCCCAGTCGAGCAGGCCGGTCGCCACCATCGCCTCGGCGACGACGCCGAGCGCAGTCTGCAGCCCGAGCATCCCGAAGGCAGCGTCGGCGAATGCCGAATCCTTGTCGTGCGCCGCGTGGGGTGCATGGTCGGTAGCGACCGCGTCGATCGTGCCGTCCGCGAGCGCGGCGCGCAGGGCGGCAACGTCCTCGGCCGGCCGCAGTGGCGGATTCACCTTGTAGACCGGGTCGTACCCGGCAAGCAGGTCGCTGGTCAGCAACAGGTGGTGCGGCGTGACCTCCGCCGTGACGTCGACGCCGCGCTGCTTCGCCCAGCGCAACACCTCGACGGTGCCCGCCGTGGACACATGGCACACGTGCAGCCGCGATCCGGTGTGCGCCGCGAGCATCACGTCGCGCGCGACGATCGACTCCTCGGCAACCGACGGCCACCCGGGCAGGCCCAGCCGCCCGGACAGTTCGCCCTCGTGCGCACACGCCGCTGCGTCGGCCAGGCGCGGATCCTGCGCGTGCTGCGCGACGACGGCACCGAACGGCTTGACGTACTCCAGGGCGCGGCGCATGAGACGGGCGTCGTGCACGCACCGTCCGTCGTCGCTGAACACACGCACCGCCGCCGCCGAGCGCGCCATGTTCGCGATCTCGGCGAGTTCGACGCCGTCGAGTCCCTTCGAGACCGCGCCGACCGGACGCACCTCGACGAGTCCGGCGCGCTCACCGAGCGCGGCGACCTGCTCGACGACCTCGGCGGTGTCGGCGACCGGGTCGGTGTTGGCCATGGCATGCACGGCGGTGTAACCACCGAGCGCCGCCGCCGCCGACCCGGTCGCCACCGTCTCGGAGTCCTCGCGTCCCGGCTCGCGCAGATGCGTGTGCAGGTCGACGAGCCCGGGCAGCAGCACGAGCCCCGCGGCGTCGACGATCTCGGCACCCGTCGTGTCGACCGACCTGCCCATCTCGGCGATGACGCCGTCGGCGAGCAGTACGTCGGTCGGCGCGCCGCCGTACGGCGCTGCTCCGCGCAGCAGGTACGCCGTCACGCCGAGTCCTCCAGTCCCGTGGCGGGCTGATCAGCCCCGGCGAGCAGGTGGTACAGCACGGCCATGCGCACCGCGACGCCGGCCTGCACCTGGTCGAGCACCGCGGAGCGCAGCCCGTCGGCGGCCGCGGATGAGATCTCGAGGCCGCGGTTCATCGGCCCGGGGTGCAGCACCGGAACCTGCTCGCCGAGCAGGTCGAGCCGGGCCGGGCCGAGCCCGTACCCGATCGCGTACTCCCGCTCCGTGGCGAAGTAGCCCCCCGCCATGCGCTCGCGCTGCACGCGCAGCATCATGACCGCGTCGACGTCGCCGTGCGCCTTGCCGCTGAGCACGGCATCGAGGTCCCAGCTCGCGGCGCAGTCCCACGTCGACACGCCCGACGGCATGAGTGTCGGCGGGGCGACGAGCGTGACGCGTGCGCCGAGCGTGCTCAGCAGGAGCACGTTCGAGCGGGCTACGCGGCTGTGCGCGATGTCGCCGACGATGACGACGTGCCGGTCCTCCAGGTCGCCGAGCCGGCGCCGCAGGGTGAAGGCATCGAGCAGCGCCTGCGTCGGGTGCTCGTGCGTGCCGTCACCGGCGTTGACCACGCAGCAGTCCACCCACTGCGCGATGCGATGCGCCGCACCGGACGCGGGATGCCGCACGACCAGCGCGTCGACGCCCATCGCGGCCACGGTCAGCACCGTGTCGCGCAGGCTCTCGCCCTTGCTCACGCTCGAGCCCTTGGCGCTGACGTTGATCACGTCTGCGGACAGCCATTTGCCGGCGATCTCGAACGACGAGCGGGTGCGCGTCGAGTCCTCGAAGAACAGGTTGACGACCGTGCGACCGCGCAGCGGCGGTAGCTTCTTGGTCTGCCGGCTCTGGATCGCGGACATGCGCTCGGCCGTGTCGAGGATCGCGTGCGTCTCGTCGCGGTCGAGATCGGCCGCGGACAGCAGGTTGCGGTTCACGACGGCGCTCCGTCGACCTCGACGCCGTCGCTGCCGTCGACTTCGGTGAGCGACACGCGCACGGTCTGCTTCGGCGACGTCGGCAGATTCTTGCCGACGTAGTCGGCGCGGATCGGCAATTCGCGGTGGCCGCGGTCGACCAGCACCGCGACCTGAACGGCACGCGGGCGGCCGAGTTCGTTGAGCGCGTCGAGAGCCGCACGGATCGAGCGCCCGGAGAACAGCACGTCGTCGACGAGGATCACCGTGCGCCCGTCGATGCCGCCCTCCGGCTCGATCGTGTCGGCGAGGGCCCGCACTCCGCGCAGCCGCAGGTCGTCGCGGTAGAGGGTGATGTCGAGCGATCCCACCGGCAGCGCCACACCCGCGAACACCTCGATGCGCGCGGCAAGCCGCCGCGCCAGCGGGACGCCGCGAGTCGGGATGCCGAGCAGGACGGCGTCGAAGTCGCACCGGGCGACGTTCTCGATGATCTGGTGGGCCATGCGGTCGACGACGCGGGAAACCTCCGCGGGACCGAGGATCGACCCGGCGCCTCCGCCGACGCTTGCGGAGACGGGCGCGCGCGAACTACTCGTCATGCGACCTCCTTGTCCGCCTCACGGGACGGGCCTTTAAAGGACGTCTGTCCCGGTCACTCTACAGGGCGCGATCGAACGGGTTGGTCGCGCAACACGCGCGCCAATACCCCGTTTACGAAGCGCGGTGACTCGTCCGTCGACAGCGACTTCGCGAGCTCCACCGCCTCGTC
>DATGFB010000401.1:0-6428 GCA_035309605.1 Jatrophihabitantaceae bacterium | reverse complement strand
GAGATGTGGGGCAGTGCCAAGTCGGTCGACCCGGTGACCGGGCGCAAGTTCGACGACACGGTGCACATGGTCACCGACATCGAATGGCTCACCGACGAGGACAAGTACAAGCTCTTCGAAGGCAACGCTCGCAAGGTCTACACGCGAGCGAAGTTCTAGGCCGGCCGTCGGTGATGGTGTTGCAGCACGACGAGACGGTGGTGAGCGAAGAGCACACCGACCCGGCGACGTTCCGCCGCATCCTCGGGCACTTCTGCACCGGAGTCGTGATCGTGACGGCGATGGACGACGGCGTGCCCGTCGGCATGACCTGCCAGTCGTTCTCGTCGCTGTCGCTCGAGCCGCCGCTCGTCCTGTTCAGCGCGTCGCACTCGTCGACGTCGTGGCCGCGCATCCAGCGGGCCGGGACGTTCGCGATCAACATTCTCGCCGACGACCAGGAACGCCTGTGCCGCGCGTTCGCGACGACGGGTGCCGACAAGTTCGCCGCCGTCGACTGGTCGGTGGGCGCGGCCGCGTCGCCGCTGCTCGCCGGCTGTCTCGCGCACATCGAGTGCCGGCTGCAGTCCGTCACCGCGGCCGGCGATCACGACATCGTGATCGGTGAGCCGCTGGCGATGGCCGAGGACGCGACTCGCGACCCGCTGCTGTTCTTCCGGAGCGGCTACGGCCGGTTCAGTCCCTGATCGCATCACCGACTGCCACAGAAAGAAGGAATTGCAATGGCTGGCAAGCTTCCCGTGCCGAGCACCTGGGACGCCGAAACGGACGTCGTCGTCGTCGGGGCCGGGTTCGCCGGGCTCGTCGCGGCGGCGATCGCACGCGGGCGTGGTGCGGAGGTGACCGTGCTCGAGGCCGACAGCGAGATCGGCGGGATGATGCGCATCTCGTCCGGCGAGTACTGGGTCCCCAACAACGCGTGCATGCAGGAAGCCGGGATCGCCGACCCGCGTGACGACTGCCTGAAACTGATGGCACGCCTGTCGTACCCGACGCGATACGACCCGAGTTCGCCGACGCTCGGCCTGCTCCCCGATGTGTACAAGGTTTTCGAGACCTATTACGACAGCGCGAGCGTCGCGGTGGCGGAACTGGACGAGATCGGCGCGATGGGGTCCGTGTTCAGCGACGGCGTGACGCCGGACGGCGAGTTCAACCCGCTCGGACACCTCGAGTACCACGCCGAGCTCCCGGAGAACAAGGTCGAGTACGGCCGGGCCCTCATGGCGAAGACCGGCGGCATCCACGGCCCCGGTCAGGGGCAGGCGACGATCGACCTGCTTGCCGCGCACGCGGCCGAGAAGGGCATCGACGTGCGCACGGGCTACGCGGTCGACGACGTCTACACGAACTCCGGCGGAGCGGTGGTCGGCGTGCTGGCCAGCAGCGACGACGGCGACGTCTCGATCCGCGCGCGCAAGGGCGTGGTATTCGCCAGCGGCGGCTTCTTCCACAACGAGGCGATGCGCACCGAGCTGCTGCGCGGCACGGTATGGGGCGTCACCGCGCCTGCGACCAATACCGGCGTATCGCTTCGGGTCGGGCAGGCATTGGGTGCGCGGACCGAGAACACGGACAGCCTCTGGTGGGGACAGCAGGCGATCGAGCAGGTGATGGACACACATCGCGCCGACGTCATGGCGTTCTGGCTCTACGGCGACAGCATGGTCCTGGTCAACCGGCACGGTCACCGCGTCGTCAACGAGAAGGCGCACTACAACGAGCGCGGCCGCATCCATACGGTCTACGACGCGACCACGAAGGCCTACGAGAACAACGTCCTCATCCAGGTGTACGACGACGCGGTCGCCAACAACCCTGAAGGAGGGGTCAAGTACCCGGTGCCGTATCCGGGTGAGCCCAGCGACCACATCCTGAAGGGCGAGACGCTGGAGGAGCTCGCGGCGGCCGTCGACGAGCGGCTCGCGAAGCTGGCGGCACGTACCGGCGGCGCGCGCCTCGCGCCTGATTTCGCGGCAAACCTCGCCGCGACGATCGGGCGGTTCAACGAGTTCGCGAAAACGGGCCACGACCTCGACTTCGGACGCGGCGAGGCGCTCGCCGAGCACGGCTACAGCGTCATGGGACTCACCCGCGGCGTGAACCGCACGATGTACCCGTTCGCCGACACCGGGCCCTACTACGGGGTGCTGCTCGGCGCGGCCGGGTTCGACACCAACGGCGGGCCGGCCATCAACGAGAAGGCGCAGGTCGTCGGTTGGGACGGGGCTCCGATCGCCGGTCTGTACGGGGCCGGCAATGCGATCGCCTCGCCCACGCACGGTGCGTACTGGTCCGGGGGCGCGACACTCGGCAACGCGCTGGTGTGGGCGTACCACGCCGGCGTGAACGCGGCGGCCGAGCCGGTCAAGGAGGCGTAGGTGACCGCGGCTTCCGGCGGTGCGAAGAGATTCGTCGGCAAGGTCGCCCTCGTCACCGGAGGCGCCCGCGGCCAGGGCGCGGCCGAGGCGCGTCGCCTCGCCGCCGAGGGCGGCACGGTCATCGCGTGCGACGTGCACGACGATGCCGACGTCGACGAGGGTGTCATCTACCAGCGGCTGGACGTGACGTCGCGCGACGACTGGGCGGCCGCAGTGCGGCGTATCCACACCGAGTTCGGCGGGCTGCACGTGCTCGTCAACAATGCGGGCATCGGGATGCAGGAGACGATCCAGACCGTCACACCCGAGGTGTGGTCCGCGGTGATGGCCGTGAACCTGGACGGCGCACTGCTCGGCATGCAGGCGTGCGCGCCGCTGATGCGTGACTCCGGCGGCGGTTCGATCGTCAACACTGCCTCGGCGGCCGCGTTCTACGGATTCGCGCTGCCGGCCTACAACGCGAGCAAGTGGGCGTTGCGCGGTCTCACCAAGACGGCGGCACTCGAATACGTGACGTGGAACATCCGCGTGAACGCCGTGCACCCGGGCCTCGTGCTGTCGCCGATGGCCGAGGGCGCCGAGGAGATGACGGAGAAGATCCGCCTGGCCACGCCGATGCGCCGTGGCGCGACGCTGGACGAGATCGCCGCGATGGTCGCGTTCCTCGCCAGTGACGAGTCGCTGTTCGTCACCGGTTCCGACTTCGTCATCGACGGCGGCCTGCTCGCGGCCGGCGCGATGGGCGAGGTCTCGTACGACTTCGGCTCCTGACCCGCGCACCAACCGACGAGGAGACACTCCCCATGGCAGCAAAGATCAACAACGACGGCATCGAGATCGGGATCGTCGTGCGCGACGCCGAGAAGTCGCTCGCGTTCTACCGCGACGTCCTGGGCCTCGACTACCTGGGCGACCTGACGTTCCCCGGCAACCACATGTGGCGCTTCCAGGCGGGCAAGTCGGTGATCAAGCTGCTCGAGCAGACGCCCACCCCGGAGGCCGCGAACCCGGTCGACGACGCATCCGGCTTCCGGTACCTGAGCCTGTTCGTCTCGAACATCGACGAGCTGGTGGCCGACGTCGAGGCGGCCGGCTGCACGATCGCCATCCCGGTGACCGAGTTCCAGCCCGGTGCGCGATTCGCCTTCGTGCAGGACCCCGAGGGCAACCGCATCGAACTGCTCGACGTGGACATGTCGCGATGACCGCAGCGGCGGTGTCGGCCGACGAGCTGCGGGCGCTGACCGAACGGCTCGACCGCCTCGAAGCCGAGCGCGACATCCGCGACCTCATGGTCCGCTACGCCGAATCACTCGACTACGGCGACAACCGGGCGTGGGCGGCGTGCTTCGCGCCGGACGGCCTGTTCGACGTGCGGATGCGTGGCGAGGCGATGTTCGCCCATACCGGCACGGAGGCACTGGCCACGTTCGCGTCCGGGCACACGCATGCGCCCGACGTGTATCACAAGCACTTCCTCTCGGTCCCGCGAATCACGTTCGACGGGCCGGACCGGGCCACGGCGCAGACGTACTTCACGATGCTGCACGAGCGGCCGACCGGCCCGATCGTCCTGGTCATCGGCCGGTACCTGGACGAACTGGCCCGCCAGCAAGACGGCTGGGTGTTCACCACCAGAGTGGTCGACATGGAGGCGCTGCCGCCGCGCGAGGGGTAGTCCGGCGGTTCGCACGTACTCCTGGATGGCTCGTCCCGGCCCTCAGCGCGCCGTCACGGGCCGCGCAGGCGCTACGGCTACGTAGCCGTAGCGTTCACGCGCTGAAGGAGCTGGCGGGGCGTACGGCGCTGCCCGGCGAGCGAGCGCGAGACACCCAGCGCAGCGGTTACGACCGCGGGCGCGAGGCGGTCGAGACGGTGCCGGCTGACCCGCCCGGTGACGGACAAGGCGCCCACCACGGTGCGATCGGGACGAAGGATCGGGGCTGCCACACAGCAGACGCCGATGCTCGACTCCTCGCGATCGAACGACACATGTGAGTCGGCCACGGCCGAGAGTTCGCGCTGCAGATGGGTGGGCGAGGTGATCGTCGCCTGAGTGCGGCGCACCAACCCGTGGTCGACGACGTCGGTCAGCACGTTGTCGGCCGAGAACGCGAGCAGGGACTTGCCGATAGCGGTGCAGTAGAGCGGCATCCGGCCGCCGACCTGCGAGAGCTCGGTGATGCGGTCGTGGCCGCCGATCTTCTCGATGTAGAGCACCTCGTGGCCCTTGCGGATGCCCAGGTGCAACGTCATGTGGGTGGCCTCGTAGAGGTCCTCCATGTACGGCAGCGCGGCTTCGCGCAGTTCGTGCCGGGCCGAGCTGAGACCGGCCAGCTCGACCATCCGGGTGCCCAGCGAGTACTTGCCGTTCTCGTAGGTCAACCAGCCGAGCGCCGTCATCTGCTGGGCCGTGCGGTGCACCGTCGACTTCGGCAAGCCGGTGCGCATCACCATGCTCGACAGGGTCAGGTAACGGTGTTGGGGGCCGAAGGCGTCGAGCAGCAGATTGGCACGCTGCAGCACGGACTCGTGGGGACTGTCTCCGTCACCGGCGCGCACGAAGCGGAGCGTAGCTCAGATCACACACAAATCAATGACTCAACATCTTCGGTCGGGACGAACGTTCTGCCGCGAATCCATGCACCTAACAGTCGATCGATCGGCACGATCCCCTCACATCGCACGGCGGTCGACCTTCCTCTGCCACCCGGCAAGGCCTCGAACTGCCTGAGTACGTCCTTGCGATAAGTACCACCTAGTGGAACGAGGGGGTGTGACGCAGGCGACGCCTCTCCACCATGGGGCAACACCATTGGGAGAAGGGGTTGGACCCATGCAACGGCTAACCAAGATGGCCGCGCTAGGTGCGGTCTCGGCACTGCTGCTCGCGGCATGCAGCAGTCACGGCAAGAGCACGGCGCCGACGACCACGCCGGCGGGTGGGAGTCCGAGCAGCGCGACCAGCTCCTCCGCGTCCGCCTCCGGCCCCGGCTCGTTCGGCACGCTCGGGCAGGTATGCGGCCCGGGCTCGGCCAAGGGAGCCACCGACACCGGCGTGACCGACACCGAGATCCACATCGGCTCCATCGCCGACGTGGGCTGGTCGGCAGCACCCGGGCTGCTGCAGCCCATCTTCGACGGCGCCGACACGTTCGTCGGCTGGTGCAACGCCGCTGGCGGCATCAACGGCCGCAAGATCGTGCTGGACAAGCGCGACTCGGCATTCAGCAACTTCTTGCCGCAGGTGCAGAAGTCGTGCACGTCCGACCTCGCGATCGTCAGCATGGCCATCCTGGACGACACCGGCGTGGACGCATGGCAGAAGTGCGGCCTGTTGAACTTCACCGCGGCGACCGTCGGTTCGAAGGCGGCCAACGCCAAGGACATGTACCCGATGACACCGATCCCGGCCAACCAGCAGACGATCGGTGGGTTCCACATCTTCTTCGACCAGCACCCGGACTGGGCGAAGTCCGTCGGTTCGCTGTACTCGAACGGCGTCGCCGGTGACCGCGAGCAGCACACGTACAACGAGGCGATCACCTCGATCGGCGGCAAGATCGTCTACACCGCCGAGTACACGCCGACCACGTCGAACTGGACGCCGTTCGTGCAGTCGATGAAGAAGGCGGGCGTCAAGTTCCTCTTCCTCAACGACACCGCGAACGTCACCGCCGGCATCGAGCAGGCGATGGCAACGCTGGGCTGGTACCCGGACCTGCAGATCTCGCCGTCGCAGATCTACGACACGTCGACGCTGCAACTGGCCGGCAAGAACATCAAGAACTACTACACGTACATCCCGACGACGCCGTTCGAGGCTGCCGACACGGATGCGACGGTGAAGCAGTTCCTGGGGCTGCTCGACCAGTACGCCCCCAAGGCGCACAAGACGTTCTTCACGTCGACGACGTTCTCGGCATGGCTGCTGCTCGCGGAAGCGATCAAGTCCTGCGGCGACACCGTCACCCGCTCCTGCATCTCCAACTACGTCGCGACCCAGACGTCGTGGACCGGCGGCGGGCTGCAAGGTCCGATCAACCC
>DATGFB010000400.1:0-4256 GCA_035309605.1 Jatrophihabitantaceae bacterium | reverse complement strand
CGGCTGGGCCGAGCAGGAGTTCGAGGCGGTGCGCCTGGCCGCCGAGGCCGAGGTGCCGGCCCGCAGCGATCCGTGGCGGCGCACGTCCGGGATCCATCGCGTGCGTAATCGCCGCCAGCTCGCCGCCATCCGTGCGCTGTGGTTCGCCCGCGACGAGTTCGCTGCCCAGCGCGACATCGCGCCCGGGCGCGTGTTGCCCGACTCGGCGATCGTCGACGCTGTGCGCGTGAACCCGCGCACCTCCGCCGAACTCGCACAGCTCGCACCGTTCGGCGGGCCGCGGCAGCGGCGGCAGCTCGCGCGCTGGTTCGGCGCCCTCGAGGCAGCGCGTCAGCTGCCCGACGACGAGTTGCCGGACGTCACCGTTCGCGCTCCCGACAACATCCCGCCCGCCGGACGCTGGCGCGACCGCGACCCGGAAGCGGCCGACCGCCTGACCTCGGCACGTGAAGCCGTCACCGTGCTGGCGGCGGAGCACGCCGTAGTCGTGCAGAACCTGCTCGCGTCCGACGTGGTCCGCCGCATCGCCTGGCGCCCGCCGCAGCCGCTCGACGAAGCCACGGTCGCGACCCGGCTGCTGGAGCTCGGCGCCCGGCCGTGGCAGGTCGAGCTGTGTGCAGCGCCACTGGCGGGCGCGCTCGAGGCGGCTGCGGCGTAGGCTAAGTTACTCGCCAGTAACAGCGCGTTCACGTTGTGCGCGCAGCAGCCGCCGTCGGTCCCGACGAAGGAGTCCTCCGTGTCCGCATCGCTTCGCGACGTCGTCTTCGTCGACGGCGCCCGCACCCCCTTCGGCAAGGCCGGCCCCAAAGGCATCTACGCCGAGACACGCGCCGACGACCTGATCGTCGCGGTGATCCGCGAACTGCTGCGGCGCCACCCCGAGCTGCCCCCCGAGCGCATCGACGAGGTCGCGATCGCCGCGACGACGCAGATCGGCGATCAGGGCCTGACGCTCGGACGCATCGCCGGCATCCTCGCCGGGTTGCCGCGCTCGGTTCCGGGCTACTCGATCGACCGCATGTGCGCCGGCGCGATGACCGCGGTGACGTCGCTCGCGGGCGGCATCGCGTTCGGTGCCTACGACGTCGCCATCGCCGGCGGCGTCGAGCACATGGGCCGCCACCCGATGGGCGAGGGCGCCGACCCCAACCCGCGTTTCGTGTCCGAGAAGCTGGTCGACCCGGCCGCGCTCAACATGGGCATGACCGCCGAGAACCTGCACGACCGCTTCCCGCAGCTGACCAAGGACCGCGCCGACGCGTTCGCTGCGGCGAGCCAGGCCAAGCTCGCGAAGGCCTACGCCGACGGCAAGATCGAACCCGACCTCGTCTCGATGACCACGCGATCGCTCGAAGCCGGCTGGGGGCTCGCGGTCAAGGACGAGCCGCCGCGTCCGGGCACGACAGTCGAAGACCTTGCCGTACTGAAGACGCCGTTCCGCGCGCACGGGCGGGTCACCGCGGGCAACGCGGCCGGACTCAACGACGGCGCGACCGCGTGCATCCTCGCCGCGCAAGACGTCGCCGCCGAGCTCGGGTTGCCCGTGAAGATGAAGCTGGTCGGGTACGGCTTCGCCGGAGTCGATCCCGAAGTGATGGGCGTGGGTCCGATCCCGTCCACCGAGAAGGCGCTGCGCGCCACGGGCCTTTCCATCGACGACATCGGCCTGTTCGAGCTGAACGAGGCGTTCGCCGTGCAGGTGCTCGCGTTCCTCGACCACTACGGCATCGAGGACGACGACGACCGCGTGAACAAGTACGGCGGCGCGATTGCGATCGGTCACCCGCTCGCCTCGTCCGGCGTGCGGCTGATGACCCAGCTCGCGCGGCAGTTCGCCGACCACCCCGAGGTTCGCTACGGCCTGACGGCGATGTGTGTCGGCATCGGCCAGGGCGGCACCGTCATCTGGGAGAACCCGAACTACCAAGGAGCGTCCGCATGACCGAGTTCGAGGGCGAGATCGTCACCAAGGCGCTCGTGCGCTACCTGGACGTGCCGGGCGTTGCCGGCGAGGTCGCGCTGATCACGCTCGAGAACGGACTCGACCACACCCGCCCGTCCACGTTCGGCCCGGCCGGGCTTGCCTCGCTCGACGCCGCTATGGACGACATCGAGGCGCACACGCCGAAGGTCGGCGCGATCGCCGTCACCGGTAAGCCGTTCATCTTCGCCGTCGGTGCGGACATCTCCGGCATCCCGACGATCACCCGGCGCGAGCAGGCCGAGGAGATCGGCCGGCTCGGGCACCGCGTCTTCCGGCGCTTCCACGACAGCAGCGTGCCGACGTTCGCGTTCGTCAACGGCGCGGTCATGGGCGGCGGGCTCGAGCTGGCGCTGCACTGTCACTACCGCACGCTCGCGAAGAAGGCCGCCGCTATCGCGTTCCCCGAGGTGTTCCTCGGTCTCGTGCCCGGCTGGGGCGGTACGCAGTTGCTGCCGAGGCTGATCGGCCCGGAGGCGGCCGTCACGGTGATCATCGAGAACGCGCTGAACCAGAACAAGATGCTCTCGCCGAAGCAGGCGGGCGAGCTCGGCGTCGTCGACGTGCTCCTTGACGACGCCGACTTCGTCGAGCAGTCGCTGATGTGGGCCGCGCGCGTGCTCGACGGGTCGCAGGCGGTACACCGCATCGACCACAGCGATGACGACTGGGCCGACGCGCTCGCGCGTGGCCGCGCCTTCGCGCAGGGCAAGACGAACGGTGCCGCACCGGCCGCGTTCCGCGCACTCGACCTGATCGACCTGTCGCGCACCGCGGATCTGACGACCGGCACGGCGGCCGAGGACGAGGCGCTCGCCGATCTGATCATGAGCGACGAACTGCGCGCGTCGCTGTACGCGTTCGACCTCGTCAACAAGCGCGCGAAGCGCCCGGCCGGTGCGCCGGACAAGTCGCTCGCCCGCAAGGTCACGAAGGTCGGCGTCGTCGGCGCCGGCCTGATGGCCAGCCAGCTCGCGCTGCTATTCGCGCGGCGGCTCGAGGTGCCTGTCGTGCTGACCGATGTCGACCAGGAGCGCGTCGACAAGGGCCTCGCGTACGTGCACGGCGAGTTCGACCAGCAACTCGCGAAGGGCCGCATCAACCAGGACAAGGCCAACCGGCTCAAGGCGCTCGTCACCGGATCGCTGACGAAGGACGTCTTCGCCGACGCCGATCTCGTCATCGAGGCGGTGTTCGAGGAGATCGAGGTCAAGAAGCAGGTGTTCGCCGAGGTCGAGGAGTTCGTGTCACCCGAGGCGATCCTCGCGACCAACACGTCGTCGCTGTCGGTCACCGAGATGGCCGCCGATCTGAAGTTCCCGGAGCGCGTTGTCGGCCTGCACTTCTTCAACCCGGTCGCGGTGATGCCACTGCTCGAGGTCATCAAGGCACAGCAGACCGACGACGCCGCCCTCGCGACGGCGTTCGCCGTCGGCAAGCAACTCGGCAAGACCACGATCCTGGTGAAGGACTCCGCGTCGTTCGTCGCGAACCGGCTGCTCGGCCGCTTCATGGGCGAGATCAGCAAGATCGTCGACGAAGGCACACCGATCGACGTCGCGGACGGGTCGGTAGGCGGACTCGCGCCGATGCCGCCGTTCGTGCTGCTGGCGCTCGTCGGTCCCGCGATCGCGCTGCACAACTCCGAGACACTGCACGGCGCGTTCGGCGACCGGTTCTACGTCAGCGAGAACCTGCGCAAGATCGTCGCCGCGAAGAAGTCGTCGATCTACGTATGGGACAGCGGCAAACCCGAAGTCGATCCCGAGATCGCTGCGTTCTTCGAGGTGGCCGACCCACCGACGGTGCTCACGTCGGACGAGGTGCGCGAGCGCGTCCTGTCAGCTCTCGCCGACGAGTCACGACGCATCCTCGACGAGGGCGTGGTGAGTGCGGCAGAGGACATCGACCTCGCGATGATCACCGGCGCCGGCTTCTCGTTCTGGAACGGCGGCGTGACGCCGCTGCTCGATCGCACCGGTTACGCCGAGAAGGTCACCGGCAAGCGCTTCCACGCACCGGGCGTAGCGAGCGTCCCCGCCTAACCCGACGTGGGGAGTATTTCTTCACACAGGTTGAAGAAATACTCCCCACGTCAGGCGTCGACGGCGGCGTGCGCTGTTGAATGCACGCGCGGTCGCGGCGCGTGGTGTCGAGGCAGCTCGATGCGGATGGCGAGGCCGCCGAACGGAGGCGCGGCGGCCTGCAACCGGCCGTGGTGCGCGTCCACGATGAGCCGCACGATCGCGAG
Source organism: Jatrophihabitantaceae bacterium (assembly GCA_035309605.1). Taxonomy (GTDB): domain Bacteria; phylum Actinomycetota; class Actinomycetes; order Mycobacteriales; family Jatrophihabitantaceae; genus DATGFB01. The sequence continues at coordinate 24 of DATGFB010000400.1, read as the reverse complement.
CCCGAGTCCCGCGCCGCGCGTTGC
>DATGFB010000399.1:0-3613 GCA_035309605.1 Jatrophihabitantaceae bacterium | reverse complement strand
ACGCTGCTGCCGGCGGTGCGCGAAGGTGCCGAGAAGGCAGGGCGTTCGGTCGACGACATCGACATGATGATCGAGGTCAAGGTGTCCTTCGACCACGACCGCGACGAAGCGATGCGCGCGACGCATTTCTGGGGAGCCCTGGGGTTGACGGCCGAGCAGAAGCAGGGCGTCGAGGACCCGGTCGAGATGCAGCGCCTGGCCGACGAGCTGTCCGTCGAGCAGACCGCGCGGCGCTTCATCGTCTCGACCGACCCCGACGAGCACGTCGAGCGGATCAAGACCTACGTGGACCTCGGCTTTAACCACCTCGTCTTCCACGCGCCGGGCCCCGACCAGGAGAAGTTCCTGCGTCTCTACGGCGCGGAAATACTTCCGAGGTTGCGAGAGCTTCAGTCAACGTGACTATGCGGAGGGCGCTCAGGCGCGCGAGGGACGGCGTCGCGCTCGATGCGGTCGAGGCCGAGATCCTGTTGTCGGCGCGTGGCGACGATCTTGTCGACTTGTGTGCGTCGGCGGCGCGCGTGCGTGACCAGGGACTGCAGGCCGCGGGACGGCCCGGCGTGGTGACCTACTCGCGCAAGGTGTTCATCCCGTTGACCCGCCTGTGCCGCGACCGCTGTCACTACTGCACATTCGTCACCGTGCCGCATCGGCTGGCGGCACCGTTCCTCTCGCCGGACGAGGTGCTCGAGATCGCGACGCAAGGCGCCGAGCTCGGTTGCAAGGAGGCGTTGTTCACGCTCGGCGACCGGCCCGAAGACCGCTGGCCGCAAGCGCGTGAGTGGCTCGATGCGCACGGCTACGACTCGACGCTCGCGTACGTGCGCGCGATGGCGATCCTCGTGCTCGAGCGCACCGGCTTGCTGCCCCACCTCAACCCCGGCGTGCTGTCGTGGTCCGACTTCCAGCGGCTCAAGCCGGTCGCGCCGTCGATGGGCATGATGCTGGAGACGACGTCCCGCCGTCTGTTCGAAGATCCGCACGGTGCGCACTACGGCTCGCCGGACAAGGACCCGGCCGTGCGGCTGCGCGTGCTCGAAGACGCAGGACGCAGCAACGTGCCGTTCACGACCGGCATCCTCATCGGCATCGGCGAGACGTTGGCCGAACGCGCCGACTCGATATTCGCGATTCGTCGCGTCGCGCGCGCGTACGACGCCGTGCAGGAAGTCATCGTGCAGAACTTCCGCGCGAAGCCGGACACCGCGATGGCGCGGATGCCCGACGCAGAGATCGACGACCTCGCCGCGACGGTCGCGGTGGCTCGCCTGGTGCTCGGCCCGTCCGCGCGCATCCAGGCGCCGCCCAACCTCATCGGTGACGAGTACGGCTTGCTGCTGCGCGCCGGCATCGACGACTGGGGCGGCGTCTCGCCGCTCACGCCCGACCACGTGAACCCCGAGCGCCCGTGGCCGCAGATCGACGAGCTCGTCGCGCGCTCCGCCGAGCACGGATTCCGGCTCGTCGAGCGGCTGACGGTCTACCCGAAGTACGTGCGCGCCGGCGAGCCGTGGCTCGATCCGCGCGTGCTGCCGCACGTGACTGCGCTCGCCGATCCGTCCACCGGTCTCGCGCGCGAGCACGCGGTGCCGCAGGGCATCCCGTGGCAGGACCCGGACGATGCATGGCACTCCGACGGGCGCGTCGACCTGCACACTGCGATCGACAGCGCCGGACGTACCTCTGATCGCCGCGCCGACTTCGACAGCGTGTACGGCGACTGGGACGAAGTGCGCACGCATGCGATGCGCACGTCAGGTGCCCCGCATCGGCTGGACGCGGACGTCGCGTCGGCATTGCGCTCGGCCGAACGCGATCTCGCGGGCCTTTCCGACGCCGAGGCGCTGGCGATGTTCGCCGCGGACGGAGCCGAGCTCGACGCGATCGCGGCGTTCGCTGACGAGCTGCGTCGTCACGCGGCCGGTGACGAAGTCACGTACGTCGTCAATCGCAACATCAACTTCACCAACGTCTGCTACACGGGGTGCCGGTTCTGCGCGTTCGCGCAGCGACGCACCGACGCCGACGCGTACACGCTCTCGCTCGACGAGGTCGGGCGGCGTGCCGAAGAAGCGTGGGCGCTCGGCGCGACCGAGGTGTGCATGCAGGGCGGCATCCACCCCGATCTGCCCGGCACGGCGTACTTCGACCTGGCGCGCGAGGTGAAACGGCGGGTGCCGGACATGCACGTGCACGCGTTCAGCCCCATGGAGGTCGTCAACGGCGCGTCCCGCACCGGCTTGTCGATCCGCGAGTGGCTGCAGGCGGCGAAGGACGCAGGCTTGGGTTCGATTCCCGGCACCGCGGCGGAGATCCTCGACGACGACGTGCGGTGGTTGCTCACCAAGGGCAAGCTGCCCGCCGCGACGTGGATCGAGGTGGTTACGACCGCGCACTCGCTCGGCATCCGCAGCAGCAGCACGATGATGTACGGCCACGTCGACAATCCGGCGCACTGGCTCGGCCATCTGCGCACGCTCGCGCGCATCCAGGACGAGACCGGCGGCTTCACCGAGTTCGTGGCGTTGCCGTTCATCCACACCAATGCGCCGATCTACCTCGCCGGCGTCGCGCGACCCGGGCCGACCGCGCGCGAGAACCGCGCCGTGCACGCGATGGCGCGCATCCTGTTGCACGGGCGCATCGACAACATCCAGTCCTCGTGGGTGAAGCTCGGTGTGGACGGTTCACGTGACGTGTTGCGCGGCGGCGTGAACGATCTCGGCGGCACGCTGATGGAAGAGACGATCAGCCGCATGGCCGGCTCGCAGCACGGCAGCGCGAAGACCGTCGCGCAGCTGCGCGAGATCGTCGCAGGTGTCCCCGGGCGCACCACGCGGCAGCGCGACACGCTCTACGGCGAGGTGAGCGCCGAGCGCCTCGCGGCTGCCGGCGCCTTCACCGGCACGCTGCCCAGCCTCGCGTCGTAACGAGTCCTTCTCCGATGATCAAGGACGCAGCGTCGCTATAGCGACCGTGCGTCCTTGATCATCGCGGGTCAGAGGTACTTGAACTTGTCGGCGGTGGTGACTGCGGTCTCGTCGCCGGCGCAGTCGATGACGCGCATGTCGACCGGCCCCGCCGCGTGCGCCGGCACGGTCACCGTGAACGTCGTCGCGGTGATGCCGCCGGCGCTCGGGTCGGTGCCAGGAATCGTGGTGTCGCCCACGAAGACGGACGGCAGTGCGCCGCCCGAGCAGCCGATGAGGAAACCGCTGCCCTTCACGGTCACGACCGTGCCGGCCAGCCCGGATGTCGGCGTCACAGCGGTGACCTTCGGCGCGATGTAGGTGAACTTGTCGGACGTGACCAGCGCCGTTTCGTCACCGAGGCAGTCGAACACGCGCACGACAGCGACACCGGCTTGCGCGGCGGGCGCGACGACCTTGATCGACGTCGCCGACGTCGACACGACGGCCGGGTCACCCGCCGCCAACTGCGTCGCGCCGAACTGGACGGCGGGAGATGCGCCTCCGACGCACCCGTTCGTGAAGCCGGTGCCGGTGATCGTGACGACCGTGCCGATCGTCCCCGTGATCGGCGCGAGCTTGCCGAGCTTCGGCGCGACATACGTGAACTTCGACGCGCTGACGACCGCGCTGACGTCGCCCAC
>DATGFB010000398.1:0-3060 GCA_035309605.1 Jatrophihabitantaceae bacterium | reverse complement strand
AGAGTCATCGTGCCCATACCGATCGCGGCCTCCTCGAACACTTCGCGAAAGCGTTCGAGGTGCTCGCCGAGGATCTCCTGCGGGGACAGGTCGCTCGGCGCGACGGGCGTCGGCTCTGCGGTGAGCTCTGCGACGGGCAAGCCGGCGCGGTCGAGGATCGCCAGCAGGTCTGACGGCAGTTCCTCGATGGACGTCGACTTCTCGAGCAGCGCGGTCGCGCCGAGCGCACGCGCTCGTGTCGCGAGGCCGCGTTCGTCGAAGCCGGTGAACATGACAACGCGCGTCGACGGTGACCGAAGGATGATCTGCGGCAGCGCCTCGAGCCCGTCCATGACCGGCATCGACACGTCGAGCAGCATGAGATCCGGCTTCAGCCGGGTGGCGAGCTCGACGGCTTCGACGCCGTTGGCGGCCTCGCCGATGACGCGAAACAGCCCGGAAAGCTCGAGCCGGATACGCACGACCTCGCGCAGATCGAGGGCGTCGTCCACCACGACGACCGTCGGAGCCGCGTCGATCATTGACCGGACGCTACCCGCGGAGGTCGGCCGAAGCCCGCCAATGCTCGCGCAACGGCCCGACGGCCCAACCCTGTTCCGCGCAGTAGGCGACGACGGCGCGTAGCGAGCCGAGTGCGCTGCGCCACGACCGCGGCGCCGACGTGACGTCCGAATCGTGCAAGAGCACCGTGCCGCCGGCGGCCAGACGCGCGAGTACCCGCGCGGCAACCGACTCGGCCGTCGCGGCGCGTGCCCAGTCGCGGCCGTCCGCGGTCCAGAGCACGGGCGTGAGTTGCAACTGCCGCGCGGCACGCAGTCCGGCACCCGTGACGATGCCGTTCGGAGGGCGCCAGAAATGCGGCGTCGCGCCGGTCACGTCGCGCACGCACTCGAACGCACGCTGCAGATCCGTAGCGACGTCCCAGGGTGTGCGCAACAGGTGCGGACGGTGCGTCCAACCGTGCACGGCGATCTCGTGCCCGCCGTCGACGATGCGCGGTCCGAGATCGGGGTGTGCGGACAGCTGCGAGCCGAGCAGGAAGAACGTCGCGCGCACGCCGAGCGCGGCGAGCTCGTCGAGAAAGGCGGGCGTCGAACCCGGATCGGGTCCGTCGTCGAACGTCAAGGCGACGTGTTCCGCGGTAGAGCGGCCGGACAGTCGCGGCAGCAGTCGGTTGTGCAGCGCGGGGATCGTCACGATCGAGGGCAGGACGTGGCCGCCTGCGACCATTCCGATCATCGCCGCAGCGGTACGAACGGACCGTTTCACGGGTGCTGCCGCTCGGTCAGCGCAAGCAGATCGACGACCGCGTCCTTCACGCTGCGCGTCGGTTGCCACTGCAACACGTCGTTCGCCTTTTGCGTCGACGTGTGGCATCCGACGGTGTCACCCGGCCGGCGGCCGTCGAACTCGACGCGTGCGGGCGTATCGACCTCGGCATTGAACGCGTCCGCCAGCTGCAACACGCTCGTCGCCGCCCCGCTACCCACATTGACGATGTCGAAACCCCCAGCCAGCGCCGCCCAGTTGTGCGTCGCGGCGACGTGCGCAAGTGCGACGTCCCACACGTGCACGAAGTCGCGCACCGGCGTGCCGTCCGGAGTCGGCCAGTCGTTGCCGTGGATGTAGAACGGCGTGCGGGACTCCCAAGCGCGCATGAGGCTACCGAGCGCGTGCGTCGGTGCGGGATCGTACGGCCAGCTGCGATGCTGCGGGTCGCAGCCGACGGGGTTGAAGTACCGCAACGACAACGCCGCCAGCGGCGTCGCGGCGCAGACGTCGGCGAGAATCTGTTCGACCATCACCTTCGATCGCGCGTACGGGCTCTCCGGTCGCACGGGTGACGCCTCGGTGACGATCTCGGCGTCGGGCGTGCCGTACACCGCGGCGGACGAGCTGAACACGAGCCGCCGGCAGCCGCGCTGCAGCAGCCCCTCGGTGAACTGCACCGCCTTGGCCACGTTCTCGCGGTAGTAGGTCAACGGATCGGCAAGTGACTCGGGCACGACCATGCGCGCTGCGCAATGGATCGCGATCGAGATGTCGGGGTGTTCGCCGAACACCGCGTCGAGCACGGCGGCGTCGGCGACATCGCCGATGCGGTGCGCAACGCCGGTCAAGAACTCGGCGCGGCCTCGGCTCAGGTCATCGATGACCACCGGTTCATCCCCTGCGTCCGTGAGCGCGGAGACGACGGTGCTGCCGATATACCCGGCGCCACCCGTGACAAGAACCTTCACGTCACGCGAGCCTAGGCAACATCTGGCACAGTTAGCACCCAGGAAACGCCAGAAGCGCCAGAAGCGGAAGGACGCCAGAAGCGCCAGAGGCGTCACACGGGCGCCGCACAGGGGGATCTGTGACTGAAGAAGCCGGGCAGCGCACCCGCGCCTTGCCGAGCGCACTCACGTCCAACGGTGTCGAGATCCCGTTCGACGAGCAGTACTTCACACCGATGCGGGACAGCAGTCCTGACGATCCGGAGGCCGCCCGCAGGGCGTTTGCCGACGAGGGCTACGTGCTGCTGCGGTCCGTGCTCGACCGCGACGCGGTCCTGGAGTTGCGCGCTGACTACTTCCGCAGGTTCGACCCGTCGCTGCTGGCTCCTGGCAGCACGCCGAAGGACGGCGTGTTCTCCGGCACGGTCCCGGACCTGCCCGAATACGGAACGCAAGGGCACCCCGCGTACGACTTCGTGCGAAGTGCCGAGTTCGACACCTTTACGCAGGACCGACGACTGCACTCGATCGCGGAACTGCTCCTCGACGGATCCGCGGAGCTCCTGCCGCGGCGGATCGTGCGGCACTTCCACAGCGGGGCGCGGCGCGCCTCGCGTGCGCACATCGACTACGACTACATGGACCACGGCACCGACCAGGTCGTCACCGCCTGGATACCGCTCGGTGACTGCCCGGTCGAGAGCGGCGGGCTCGTGTACCTCGAACGCTCGCATCACATCGCGCGCGCGCACCTCGACGGACTGCGCACGCACACCGATCGCCCCACCGACCACCGCCCGATCAGCAACGACCTCGCGCTCACCGCACGCGAACTCGGCGG
>DATGFB010000397.1:0-2639 GCA_035309605.1 Jatrophihabitantaceae bacterium | reverse complement strand
TGCGTCGAGCCGCCACCACGACGGGCGTGATGCGCGCCGCCGCCGTGTACCCGCTCGAGACGTACCGGGTGCGTGCCGCCATCGCGCGGCACGGCATCGCGTTGTGGCGCAAGGGCTTGCCCGTCCAACCACGACCGCATGCGGAGATCGGCATGACCAGCGCCGACCGGCTCGCCGTCCTGCTCCGCCGTGTCGCGGGCGTCGAGCTGCCCGTGCGGCTGCGCACCTGGGACGGCAGTGAAGCCGGGCCCGCGGCGGGGCCGGTGCTCGACATCACGTCGCGGCGCGCGCTGCGCCGTGTGCTCTGGGCTCCGGGCGAGCTGGGCTTGGCCCGCGCATACGTGTCAGGGGACGTCGAGGTCGACGGCGACCTGACCGACGGGATGAGAGCCGTCTGGCGAATGGCGAACGCGTCCGGCGCCAGCGCCGTGCGCCTGACGACGGCAGGCCGGTTGCGCGCCGCTGGGTTGGCTGCGCGCCTCGGCGCGCTCGGGCCGCCGCCGGCGGCGCCGACCTGCGAAGCGCGGCTGCGTGGACGACTGCACACTCGGGCGCGCGACCGGGCTGCGATCGCTCACCACTACGACCTGTCGAACGAGTTCTACGAACTGCTCCTCGACGAGACCATGGCGTATTCGAGCGCGTACTTCGCCACGTCCGACGTGGCGCTTGCCGACGCGCAACGGGCCAAGCTTGATCTCGTGTGTACCAAGCTCGGCTTGCGTGGGGGCATGCGGTTGCTCGACGTCGGTTGCGGCTGGGGCTCACTCACGCTGCACGCAGCCGAGCGGTACGGCGCGCACGTCACCGGGGTCACGCTGTCCGAACAGCAGCGCGACCACGTCGCGAAGCAGGTTGCCGAACGCGGCCTCGCCGACCGGGTGACGGTGTGCTTGCAGGACTACCGCGAGTTCGCGACGACGCGTGAACTCTTCGACGCCGTCGCGTCGATCGAGATGGGCGAACACGTGGGGGAGGCGCACTACCCCGTGTACGCAGGCATCCTGCACGGCGCACTTCGCCCGAGTGGCCGTTTGCTGCTTCAGCAGATGTCGCGAAACGTCGATGCCGCACCGGGCGGTGGGGCGTTCATCGAGTCGTACATCGCGCCGGACATGCACATGCGCCCGCTGCCGCAGACGCTTGCCCACTTGGAACGAGCCGGATTCGAGATCCGCGACGTCCAGGCCATGCGGGAGCACTACGTGCGGACGGTCCGGCACTGGATGGACACCCTCGAGCGTCACTGGCCGGAATTCGTCGAACTGGTCGGCGTGGAGGTCGCGCGGGTGTGGCGGCTCTACCTCGCCGGTGGCGCGTTGAGCTTCGAGCAAGGGCGGATGGGCGTCGATCAGATCCTCGCCGCGCGCAGGTGAGTCCGTATCCGGCCGACGCTCTCGCGCACGCGTTGCCGTGGGCGGCGGGCGCGGTTGTGTTCGTGCTTGTCGTTACGTTCGCTGCCTCGCGCATTGCAGGCAAGCACAGCGTCATCGATACCGCGTGGGGCGTCATGTTCGTCGCGATCGCGGTCGCGGTGTTTGCGACCTCGGCCGGACAAGGCGATGACGTGCGCCGCGCGCTGCTGCTCGTCCTTCCTACGGTGTGGGGACTGCGTCTGGCGCAGCACATAGCGCGGCGAACCATCGGCAAGCCCGAGGACCCCCGTTACGCCGAGTTGCTCGCGAAGGCGAAAGGCCGTCCCGGGTGGTACGCGCTGCGCGTCGTCTATCTGACGCAGGGTGGCTTGGCCTTCGTGATCGCGGCGCCGATCCTCGTCGGTGGTTTCGAACGTGGACCGGTCCGCGTGATCGGCGCGATCGGCGTCGCGTTGTGGGTCCTGGGCGTGTGGTTCGAAGCAGTCGGCGATGCCCAACTCGAGCGGTTCCGCAACGACCCCTCACGCGCTGGGAACATCATGAACACCGGGTTGTGGCGATACACGCGCCACCCGAACTACTTCGGCGACGCATGCGTGTGGTGGGGCATCTACCTGATAGCTGCCGAACGCTGGCCGGGCGTGCTCACCCTTCCCGCGCCCGTACTGATGACGCTCCTGCTCACCAAAGGATCAGGTGCGCGCATCCTCGAACGGCATATGGCGGGCCGTCCGGGGTGGGCTGACTATGTGGCACGAACGAGCGGGTTCGTGCCGCGCCCACCCCGGCGGCTTTGAGCGGTATCGGTCAGTGACCGCGCCGGCGTGGGGCCGTACGCAGGCCCATGAGCAGACCGATGATCGCGCCGGCTGCGACGAGAAGTGCACCGATGGTCATGATCGCGCGAGACGAGCGCGGCGTGTGCAAGCCCGCCGCCACCGCCGCCGGAATCGGTCCGCTGGCTCCGACGGGTGCGAGGCTGACAGTCTGGGTGGTCGTCGCCGGGTCTGCAGCGGCATCGGCCGTACTCACCGACGTCGCCGGGTGAGAGGCTGACTCCGAACCACCGACCACGGCGGTGTCGGCCGAACTCGACGTGGGGTCGGCTGCACCCGACGTCGGGTCTGCCGAACTCGACGTGGGGTCGGCTGCACCCGACGTGGGGTCGGCCGAGCTCGAGGTCGGGTCGGCTGAGCTCGACGTCGGGTCGGCTGAGCTCGACGTGGGGTCGGCTGAGCTCGACGTGGGGTCGGCTGAGCTCGA
>DATGFB010000396.1:0-6416 GCA_035309605.1 Jatrophihabitantaceae bacterium | reverse complement strand
GTGACCAGTCAACGGGGCATGAGGGCGGTGATCTCCTTCGCCACGGCGTCGAACGCGGCCAGGTCGCGGTCGGCGCGGGCAAGGACGAGCGCGCCTTCCAGCGCGGCGATGGCGGTGACGGCGAGCCGCTCCGCGCGTGCCTTGCCGGCTCCGCCGCGGCGCAGGACGTCGGTGAGCGCGGCGCGCCAGGCGCCGAACGCCTCGGCCGACTTGGCCCGCAGCCGGTCGTTCGCGCTGGCGTCGGCGACCGTGGCGACGATCGCGCACCCCGCGGCGAAGTCGGTCAGCTCGAGGATACGCCGGAAGCGAGCGAACATGTCCGCGACGACCTTGCGGGCCGGCTGCGGCCGGTCCGTCCCGTCCGGGAGCAGCGGCCTGGTGACCTGACCGGCCACCCAGTCGAGCGCCTCGCTGACGACCTGGTCCTTGCCGTCCGGGAAGTAGTGCTGCAGCGAGCCGCGCGGCGCGTCAGCGGCGGCCGCGATCTCGCGCATGCCGGTCGGCGCCAGACCGTGCTCGCGGATCAGCACCGCGGCGCTGCGCACCATCCGCTCGCGGGGCGTTCGTTCGGAGAGCTTCATGACGAGTGTCATAGTACACAGCGGAAATCGCTTGGCCGCGGCCCGCGCCGGTGCTAAACCTGAAATTATGACACTCGTCATAGAACGTGCCGGTGCGATTGACGCGCTACGCCGGGTCAACCCGTCCGACGTCGACGAGCTCGTCGCGATGCATGAGCGCTGCTCGCCACAGACACGCTATGCGCGCTGGCACGGTCACACGAAGCGGTTCCCGCAGAGCTACCTCGCGCGGCTGCTCGCCGACGACATCGCCGTCGTCGCGCGACGCGACGGAATGCTGATCGGCCTGGGCAGCGCCGCACGCGTCGATTCCGTCACGTGGGAGATCGGGCTGCTGGTCGAGGACGGCTGGCAGCGCCGCGGCGTCGGAGGGCAGCTGCTCACCGAGATCGTCGAGCTCGCACACGACGAAGGTGCGAAGGTCATCCGTGCAGAGGTGCTCGAGCAGGATGCCGGTCTGCTGCAGCCGCTGCGCGCGCTCGGGCCGCTGACCGTGCGTGCGTCGCACGGCGTAATGACCGCGGACGTACACCCCTGGGCATGATGGGTGCGTGCGAGGCACGATCCGCGTCGGCATCTCCGGCTGGCTCTATCCACCGTGGCGCGGCGTGTTCTACCCGAAGGGACTCGCCCACCGCCGTGAGCTCGAGTACGCGTCGGCGAAGCTGCAGACCATAGAGATCAACGGCTCGTTCTACTCGCTGCAGCGCCCGGAGAGCTATCGCGCGTGGTACGCGCAGACGCCGGACCACTTCGTCTTCGCGCTGAAAGGCGGACGGTTCATCACGCACATGAAGAAGTTGCGCGACGTGGACGTACCACTCGCCAACTTCTTCGCATCGGGTGTGCTCGCGCTGCGCGACAAGCTCGGGCCCGTCCTGTGGCAACTGCCGCCGTCGCTCGGCTTCGACGCAGAACGCCTCGCCGACTTCTTCGCCCGGTTGCCGCGGTCGACGGGCGAGGCCGCGTGGTTGTCGCGCCGCCACGACGAGCGGCTCACCGATCGCGCGGTCACCGACGTGGACGTCGACCGCCCCCTGCGGCACGCGCTCGAAGTGCGGCACACGTCGTTCGAGACGACAGCTCTATTGGACGTGCTGCGCGCGCACCACATCGCGCTTGTCGTGGCGGACTCCGCGGGTAAGTGGCCGCAGATCCGCGAGGTCACGACGGACTTCGCGTACGTCCGGCTGCACGGCGCGGACGAGCTGTACGTGAGCGGCTACTCGGACGAGAAGCTCGACGACTGGGCCGCGACCGTGTCTCGCTTCGCGGACGGCGGCCGGGACGTCTTCGTCTACTTCGACAACGACGCCAAAGTGCACGCCCCGTTCAACGCGATCCGCCTGGCCGAGAAGATCGCCCGATCGTGAAGGATTGTGACCGGAATCCGAGCACAATCCTTCGCGATCGAGTGGGCACCCGATACTGAGGTCAGTCCTCCGACTGGGCGGTCGGCAGCTTTTCGCTGATCAGGTCCATGACGGACGAATCGGTCAGTGTCGTCACATCCCCGAGCTCGCGATGGTCGGCGATGTCGCGCAGCAGCCGGCGCATGATCTTGCCCGAGCGCGTCTTGGGCAGTTCGGCCACGATCATGATCTGCCGCGGCTTGGCGATCGCGCCGATCTCGGACGCGACGTGATTGCGCAGGGTCTTCACGAGCTGCTCGCCCTCGGCCTCCTCGGTCGGGCCGCCGCCGCGCAGGATGACGAACGCGACGATGCCCTGCCCGGTTGTCGGGTCGGTCGCGCCGACCACCGCAGCCTCGGCGACGCTCGGGTGCGACACGAGTGCCGACTCCACCTCGGTCGTCGAGATGCGGTGCCCCGACACGTTCATGACATCGTCGACGCGGCCGAGCAACCACACGTCGCCGTCATCGTCCTTCTTGGCGCCGTCGCCGGCGAAGTAGAAGCCGAGATCCTTGAACCGCGACCAGTACGTCTCCTTGTACCGATCCGGGTCGCCCCAGATGCCACGCAGCATGGCCGGCCACGGCTCGGTCAGCACGAGCAGCCCGCCGCCGCCGTTGGGCACCGGGGTGCCCTCGTTGTCGACGACGTCCGCGCCGATGCCCGGCAGCGCGCGCATCGCGGAGCCGGGTTTGGTCTCGGAGACGCCGGGCAGCGGGCTGATCAGGATGGAGCCGGTCTCGGTCTGCCACCAGGTGTCGACGATCGGGCAACGTTCGCGGCCGATGTAGGTGCGGTACCACATCCACGCCTCGGGGTTGATCGGCTCGCCGACCGAGCCGAGCAGCCGCAGCGACGACAGGTCGTACTTCGCCGGGACCTCCTCACCCCACTTCATGAACGTGCGGATCGTTGTCGGCGCCGTGTACAGGATCGTGGTCTTGTACTTCTGGATCATCTCCCACCAGCGGCCCTCGTGCGGCGTGTTGGGCGTGCCTTCGTACATGAACGACGTCGTCCGGTTCGCCAGCGGGCCGTACACGATGTAGCTGTGGCCGGTGACCCAGCCGATGTCGGCGCCGCACCAGTAGACGTCGGAGTCCGGCTTGACGTCGAACACCGCCTGATGCGTCCACGCCACCTGGGCGAGGTACCCGCCGGACGTGTGCAAGATGCCCTTCGGCTTGCCCGTCGTCCCCGACGTGTACATCACGTACAACGGGTGCTCGGCGTCGAAGAACTCTGGCGTGTGGTGCGCCGACTGCCGGTCGACCACGTCGTGCCACCACACGTCACGCCCGTCGGTCCACTCGACGTCCTGCCCGGTACGGCGCACGACGACCACCGAACGCACGTCCGGGCACTTGAGCAGCGCCTCGTCGACGGCCGGCTTCAGAGCGGACGCCGCGCCGCGCCGGTACCCGCCGTCTGCCGTGATGACGACGCGGGCGTCGCAGTCGAGAATGCGATCGGACAGCGCCGTCGACGAGAAGCCGCCGAAGACAACCGTGTGCGGCGCCCCGAGGCGCGCGCACGCGAGCATCGCGACGACGGTCTCGGGCACCATCGGCATGTAGATCGCGACACGGTCCCCCGTGCCCACCCCGAGTTCGACCAGGGCGTTCGCCGCCCTGCACACCAGCTCGGTCAGCTGCGCGTACGTGACCGTGCGCGTGTCGCCCGGCTCGCCTTCCCAGTAGTAGGCGACCTGGTCGCCGTGGCCGGCCTCGACGTGCCTGTCGAGGCAGTTGTACGAGACGTTGAGCCGTCCTCCCACGAACCACTTGGCGAACGGCGCGTCGGACCAGTCGAGCACCTCGCTCCACTTCTGGTCCCAGCTCAGCCGTTCGGCCGCCTTCGCCCAGAAGCCGAGGCGGTCCGCTGCCTCGTCGTAGACGTCCGCCTTGACGTTGGCGTTCGCGGCAAGCTCGGCCGGCGGCGGGAAGCGCCGGTTTTCGTGCGAGAGGTTTGAAATTGTCTCGGTCATAGTCCGGAAACCTAGCGCGGGAGTGTTGGGAAAACGACGCGCTTGAACGTCGCGTTGGTGACACCGGCGAACGATGCGTACCAAGCCGCGAGCGCGGTGGCGAGGCCGAGCCAGCCGCCGATGTGGATCCACGCGTTGCTGTTCTTCGCGAACTCGGCGACGGTCTCGCTGAACCAGCCGATGGTGAGCGCGAGGAAGGTGAGCGTCAGCAGGGCGAACACGAGCAGCACCGCACCACTCACGCGCAACGCCGCGACGGTCATGTACGCCGTGAAGATCGTCCAGACCAGCAGGTACACCCCCACCGCGTGCAGGATGTCCTTCGGCTCGGCCTTGACGGGCAGGTGGTTGAGCAAGTACCAGAACGACAGCCAGAACGCGCCGAACGAGCCGAACGCGAGGGCGCCGAACGTGTTGCCCTTCACGAACTCCCACATTCCGGCGGCGAGCTGGGCGAGCCCGCCGTAGAACAGCGCCAGCCCGAGCACGACGCCCTGTACCGACGCGCCGAGCATGTTCGTGTTGACCACGGAGAGGAAGAACGTGGTGCCCGCGAAGCCCGCGAGCCCGAGCGGCCCCGGATCGGCGATCCCCGGTCCATGCGCCGCTGGTGTGGTGACGACCTCGTCACGTTGCCCGATCGCTGTCATGAGCGTCTCCCTTGTCGCTCGGACGAAGGCGCCTCGGCCGTGTCTGTCCAGCGGGCCGGGGCCCGCTCTGATTGTTGCCAGTAACTGAGCCCACAATCCAGTGTTTGGTCCGGATTCTTGCTGATTTCGTCGTATAAATCCGGTTCAGGACGCGGGATGAGAGGTGGCGAACAGTGCCCGCAGCGCGCGCATCGCCTCGACCGCGTACCCGCCGTCCATGCGCTGCACCGCGTAGATCGCGAGCACCTCCTCGCCGGGCAGCCGCAGCCGGGCGAAGCGCACGTTTGCCGGGAACTCGACCGCGACGACGACGTCCCACGGCACCACCCGCCACCCGCCGAGGAACGCGCGCAGCCGCACCCCGTCGGCGTCGGCGTACAGACGCGGGCGGGTCGGCATGATCAGCAGGCCCGCGAGGATCAGGCCGATCAGCGCGGTGGCCACCTGGTCCTTCACGCCGAAGTGCGCGCCGGCGTTCGCGTGCGGCATCGCGATCGCGGTGACGAGAAAGGCGACGAAGACGACGGCAGCCGACGCCCAGCCGATGCGTGTCATCCGGATCGGCCGCGCCTGTACCACCGTCGGTGTGCTCACAGCCGGCACGCGTGGATGTCGGTGACGAGGATGCCGCGTGCGCCGAGTTCCCACAGTTCGTCCATGACCGCGTTGGTCTGCTTGCGCTTGACCATCGAGCGCACCGCCGACCAGCCGCGCTCATGAAGCGGCGACACGGTCGGCGACTCGAGTCCCGGCGTGATCGCGACGGCTTGCTCGACGAGCTCGTTCGGGATGTCGTAGTCCATCAGCACGTATTGCCGCGCGATGATCACGCCTTGCAGGCGGCGCACGAGCTGGTCGACCTGTGCCGACGTGCCGTTGTCGCGGCCGCGGATCAGCACTGCCTCACTGGTCAGCAGCGGTTCGCCGAACGTCTCCAGGCCGGCGTTGCGCAATGTCGTGCCGGTCGACACGACGTCGGCGATCGCGTCGGCGACGCCGAGCCGTACCGCGGTCTCGACCGCGCCGTCGAGACGGATCACGTCGGAGGACACACCCTGCGCGGCGAGGTAGGAATCAACGACGCCGGGGTAAGCCGTCGCGATGCGCTTGCCGGCGAGGTCGGCGACCGACGCGGCAATGCCGGGCATCGCCGCGAAGCGGAACGTCGATCCACCGAAGCCGAGCGGGATGACGACGTCAGCCGGCGCGCCGGCATCGAGCAGCAAGTCCTGCCCGGTGATGCCGACGTCGAGCCGGCCGCTGCCGACGTAGATCGCGATATCGCGCGGACGAAGGAAGAAGAACTCGGCGTCGTTCTCGTTGTCGAGCAGCACGAGCTCACGGGTGTCGCTGCGCTGCCGGTAGCCGGCCTCGGCCAGCATCTGGCACGCGGGATCGGACAGCGAGCCCTTGTTGGGAACGGCGATGCGAAGCATGAGCGAACCTGTCTACGGGAGGGATGGTGAGCGGCGCGCTTCCTGCAGGTCCTATAGATGTCGGTAGACGTCGTCGAGCCCGAGACCGCGGCCGAGCATCAACACCTGTACGCGGTACAGCAGTTGGCTGATCTCCTCGGCGGCCCGCTCGTCGGACTCGTGCTCGGCGGCCATCCATGCCTCTGCGGCCTCTTCGACGACCTTCTTGCCCTGTTCGTGCACGCCGGCGTCGAGGGCCGCGACGGTCGCCGAACCGGCCGGACGGGAACGCTGCCGCTCCTGCAGTTCGGCGAACAGTTGGTCGAACGTCTTCATGGCGGGCCCAGCCTACCGGCGCACTAGTTACG
>DATGFB010000395.1:0-8764 GCA_035309605.1 Jatrophihabitantaceae bacterium | reverse complement strand
TCTCAGGCTTGGTCGCCGCGAACAGTCCGTAGCCGAACGTGCCGTCACGCCAGAACGCTTCGAGGATGTCCGCAGCGCGCACGAAGGCGGCCAGCCCGTCCTCGCCTATCGCGGCGACCACCTCCTCACGATGGGTGCGCGCGTTGGCCCGCCAATGCTCGAACGTGGGCAACGTGAGCGCAGTGAGGTCATCGGCACGGTCGACGACGAGGTTGAGTGCCTCGGCGGTGCGCGTGTAGTACTCGAGCGGCTCCATGCGCGCGTCGCCGAACGCAGTTCGCAGCGTGACGAAGTCGGCGCGCCGGGCGCGTACCTCGTCGAACGGAATGTCGCGGCGCCGGATGATGTCGCAGAGCACGAAGCGTCCACCCGGCCGCAACACGCGCGCGCACTCGGAGAGCAACGCCTCGCGATCGCGCATGAGGTGCGACGACTCGAGCGCCCACACGCGGTCGAAGCTCTGGTCGGGCAGGCCGTTCGCGGTGCCGTCGCGCTGCTCGAAGGTCGCGCCGGACAGGCCCAAGGTGGCAGCGCGAGCGCGCGCGGTCGCGACGCCGACCTCGCTCGTCGTGATACCGAGTACGCGCACGCCGTAGTCGGCGACGAGGCGGCAGGCCGGCGTGCCGGAACCGCAGCCGACGTCGAGCACGTCCAACCCCGGGCGCAGGTCGGCGGCGTCGATCATGCGCGTCGTCAGGTTGCCGGTCGCGACCGACAGCGGCTCGTCGCCGTTGTCGAAGACTCCGTAGTGCAACTCGTCGCCGAGCAACAGCCGCCACGCTTCGGTGACCCGGTCGTAGTGCTCGGCGGCGCCGTAGTCAGCAGTCGTCAAGTCCGTCCCCGAAACGTCGATGGTCGTGCCCGAACGGCACCGGAAGCCGTGCTACTGGACCATATGGACGATATAGGGTGTGCGACGCCGTGCAGCCGTCCGCTGTCGGCCCGCCCGCAAAGGACCGACTCCGATCCATGCCCGCTGACGAGAAGCCGCCCATCGTCGTAACGGGCGCGCCGCGCACGGGCACCACGTTCCTCGGCACGATGCTCTCGCTCAATCGCGATGTCGCCAACATCTACGAACCGACCAGCGTGCGTTACGGGTTGCGCGACGTGCCCGCGCCGATGCTTTACGTGCGCAGCGGGTCGCGAACGGAGCCGATCGCGATCCGCATGTTCGACGAGCTGTTTCGCGGCCGCGGCCGGTTCCGTCACCCGGACGCGCCCGACGCGTCGCCACTGCGGCGCACGGCACGACGCATCCTCGGTTCGAAGGTCAGCCTGCGCTACCACCGCGACGCGCTGAACCCGCTACGCAAGCGCTGGCTGATCAAGGACCCGTGGGCCGGCTTCGCGAGCGAGTGGCTGCACCAGCACTACGCCGCACCGACGGTTGTGATCGTGCGCCACCCCGTGCCGACGGTGACCAGTTATCAGCGCCTCGACTGGCAGTTCCCGTTGGACGAGGTGCGGCAGATGGACGAGTTGATGGCCGATCACCTGCGGCCGATCCTGACCGGTCTCGACCTCGCGTCACTGGATCCGTTCGAGAACGGTGCCGTGATGTGGCGCTGTTACTACTCGACGCTGTCGACGTTCCTCGACCGCAACCCCGACATGATCGCCGTGCGGCACGAGGACCTGTCGGCGCGACCGGTCGAGGTGCTGCGCGATCTGTACGGACGGCTCGGGCTGACGTTCGACGCGCGCATCGAGCGCCTCGTCGACGAGCACACGCGCGCGGGCAATCCGGGCAGCGCGACGGGGGAGACGATCCACCAACTGCGGCGCGACAGCTCGGCGATCGCAACCGAGTGGCGCGCGAAGGTCGATCCCGCGGTCGCCGAGCGCATCCGCGTGCGCGTCGAGCCGGTGTCGAGCCGCTGGTACACCGACGCCGAGTGGTGATCAGAGCTTGGCGAGGCGGCCGCCGCCGGCGGCCTTGCGCCGAGTCAGTTCCTCGTGCACGTTCAGCGCCCACCCCTCGGGACTGAACCGCGTCGCGATCGCGCGGCTCACGTCCGACATCTGCTGCAATCGCTGCGGCGGCAGTGCGCTCATGCGGGCCATCGCCTGCGCCCACAACTCGATCCGGCCGGACGACACGACCCAGCCGTTGCGCCCGTCCTGCATCAGGCCGGCGGCCGCCCCGGTGAAGTCGGAGCACAGGACGGGCAGGCCCGACGCCGCCGCCTCGTGCACGACGACGCCGTACGGCTCGATGTGCGACGTCAGCACGAAGCACGACACCTCGCGCATCATCCGTGCGACGTCGGGCGGCTGCACGAAGCCGTGCATCGTCACGCCGTCGATCGCGGTCAGCTCGCCCTCGAGCGGCCCCTTGCCGGCAACGTGCAGGTCCCACGGATCATCCGTGAGTTCGCGGTAGCGGCGATACGCGGCAGCGAGCACGTCCGCGCCCTTGTGCCACACCAGCCGTCCGACGTAGAGGAACGAGCGGCGCGAGGCGAGTTCGTCGCCGGTGCGCGGCCCGGAGTGGAACAGCGACGTGTCGCACGACAGTGAGCCGCGGATGATGTCTTCGGGCGCGAAACCGAGCAGCTTCGCGTAGTTCTCGGTGCGGTCGCTCGGCACCATCGCAGCGTCGGCGACGGTGTCGACGTAGAAGCGGTGGATCGCGCGGCCCAGCCACTGCTTCGGCGCGCCGCGCCACATGTTGTCCATGATCAGCACGCGCACGACGCCGGACGGCACATTCTTCATCACGGCGCGATACGCCTTGGTGAAGTTCCAGGACGTCATGACCACTGCGTCCGGCCGGAACTCGCGCACGAGTGCGACGAGCTCGGCCGGCTCGGGAGGTGCGTGCCAGCCGTGCACCTGTGCGTAGCTGCGGGTCTCGAGGCGGAACTCCGTGTCGGCCATCGCCTCGTCGAATCCATCGCCCTCGGGGGTCACGACGAGCAGTTCGTTCCCGAGCGCGTGCAGCTGGCGGAACTCGGCTTCGAGGTAGCCGGTCATTCCGTTCATTAGGAGCGCGATGCGCACGGCGCGTGAGCCTATCGAGGCGGCCCGTCCGGCGCGTGCACCGCGTCGAGCACCTCGACCTCGTCGCCGACGTGCACCGTCCCGAACGGTTCGTCCGGGACGAACTGCATGCCGAACCACGCGGCGCCGTCCCACTTGCGATGCCGCGCAAGAGTCGCGATCGGCTCCTTGCCCTTGGCTGCCGTGTCCGGATCGACGGTGGTGAGCACGCAACGGTCGCAGCCCTTGACGGCGCGAAAGGTGACCTCGCCGATACGCACCCGGCGCCAGCCGTCCTCGGACCAGGCCGGCGCGCCGGAGACGACGATGTTCGGCCGGAACCGTCGTACCGGCAGCGGACCTTGATCTGCCATCGGCCCGGCGGCGATCCATGCGTTCAGCGCGGCGAGCGACTCCTCGGCCGCCACCAGGAACGGGTACGCGTCGGCGAGCGAGACGCGGTCGTCGGGTCCGGCGAAGGTCTGACTCGGGACGCGCGCCGACGGATCGGCCTGGTGGACCAGCCGCACCGGCTCACCGATCAGCGCGGCGAACCACGCGGACGCGCGCTCGTCGGCGAGGAGCGCAGGGTACGGCCCGCGGCCGTGCACGGTGACGTCGAGCGGTGTGCCGGTCGGAGTCGCGACGGCGAGATCGTCCGCGTGCGGGCCGGAGAACCGCACGCCGCCCTCGACGAGTTGCGGCACGACGAGGACGAGTCGTGGGTACTCGCGCGCCGTGACGCATTCACCGCTGGCGTCGACGAGCATCCATCGTCTGTCGCCGGCGAAGCCCCACCGCTCGACGACGGCGTCCCGTAGTGACTCGCCGCGGCACGACTTCACGGGATAGCGGAACAGCTGCGTCACCGTGCTCGCCACCACGCCACCCTAAAACCCGACGTGGGGAGTCTTTCTTCAACCTGCTTGAAGAATTACTCCCCACGTCTGCTGAGCAGGAGGCGGCGGAACGCCGCGAGCCGCTCGGGCGTGGCATTACCGGCCGCCACCCACGCGTCGAGACGGCAGCCGGCGTCCGCCGAGAGGTGCTCGCAGCCCGGCGGGCATTGCGTCGCGCCGTCCTCGAGGTCGGGAAAGGCCCAGAGCAGGTCGTCGGGCGTGACGTGTGCAAGGCCGAACGACCGCACGCCGGGAGTGTCGATCGCCCAGCCGTTGCGGGGGCCCGACAGAGGGAGCGCGACGGCGGACACCGACGTGTGCCGGCCCTTGCCGATCGCGCTCACCGCGCCGATCGTGCGTTCGGCGCTCGGGATGAGCGCGTTGATCAACGTCGACTTCCCGACGCCGGAGTGGCCGACCAGCACCGACATCTGCCCGGCAAGGCGCTCGCGCAGCTCGTCGAGCGGTCCGCCGCGGCGCGTGACCACGGCCGGCAAGTCGAGTGCTTCGTAACGAGCGAGCGTGTCGTCGGGCGGCGCGAGGTCGGCCTTCGTGAGGCACAGCAGCGGCTCGAGCCCCGCGGCCAGCGCGGCGACCAGGCAACGGTCGATCAGGCCGTAGCTCGGCTCGGGGTCGGCGAGGGATGCGACGATGACGAGTTGGTCGGCGTTCGCGACGATGACGCGTTCGAGCGGATCGCTGTCGTCGGCGGTGCGGCGCAACACGGTGCTGCGCTCGGCGATGCGCACGACTCGGGCCAGCGCATCACCGCTGAGGTCGCCGACGACGCTCACGTGATCGCCCACCGCGATGCCCTTGCGACCGAGCTCGCGCGCACGCATCGCTGTCACCTCGACCCCCGCGACGAGCACGGTGTAGCGGCCGCGGTCTACGGCGACGACCATGCCCTCCTCGGCGTCGTCGTGCGTCGGGCGCTGCTTGGATCGTGGACGCGAGCCCCGGGGATTCGCACGCGTACGCACGTCGTCCTCGTCGAGGCGGCGCGCGTCGCGGCTGGAAGCCATCCGTCAGGCCTCGACGAGCCGTGACCACAGTTCGACGAAGTCCGGCAGTGTCTTGGACGTCGACGCGATGTCGTCGACCTCGACACCGTCGATGGCCAGTCCGAGCACCGCGCCGGCGGTCGCCATGCGGTGGTCGGCGTAGGCGTGCCACACACCGCCGTGCAATCGCGCCGGGCGGATGCTGAGGCCGTCGGCGATCTCGTCGACGTCGGCGCCGAGTGCGGTCAGTTCGGTGCGCAGTGCAGCGAGCCGGTCGGTCTCGTGACCGCGCAGGTGCGCGATGCCGGTGAGCGTCGACGGCGAGTCGGCAAGTGCGGCGAGCGCCGCGATCGTCGGCGTCAGCTCGCCGACATCGTGCAGGTCCGCAATGATGCCGCGGATCGCCGTGCCGCCGGTGACGGTGAGGCCGTCGGCTCGAGTAACGATCGCGCCCATCGCCGCGAGCAGATCGCGCAGCGCGTCGCCGGCTTGCGTCGTCGTCGCGGGCCAGTCGCGCACGGTGACGCTGCCGCCGGTGACGAGTGCGGCAGCAAGGAACGGAGCGGCGTTCGACAGGTCCGGTTCGATCGTCCACGTGCGCGCTCGAACCGTGCCGGGTGTAACGCGCCAGACGCCGGCCTCGCTGCTTGCTTCGACGCCGGCGTCGCGCAGCATCGCCAGCGTCATCTCGACGTGCGGCTGCGACGGAACGTCGAGCGCACCGACGTGAACAACCTCGACGCCCTTGTCGTAGCGCGCGCCGGACAACAGCAACCCGGACACGAACTGCGACGACGCCGATGCGTCGATGCGCACAGTGCCGCCGGGCACCGCGCCGGTGCCGTGGATCGTGAACGGCAGCGCACCGCGTGCGCCGTCGTCTACCCGGACGCCTGCCTGGCGCAATCCGTCGAGCAGCTGTGCCATCGGCCGGGTGCGCGCGTAGGCATCGCCGTCGAACGCGACCGCGCCGTCGGCGAGCGCGGCGAGCGGCGGCACGAAGCGCATCACGGTGCCGGCCAGCCCCGCATCGACGGTTGCGGCATGCAGCTCGCCCGGCGTGACGAGCAGGTCGGCGCCGTCGTCCTCGACGCGCACGCCGAGCGCCGACAGGGCCGCCGTCATGAGGTCGGTGTCGCGGGCCCGCAGCGGCCGGACAATCCGCGACGGACCGTCCGCAAGCGCCGCGAGGACGAGGGCGCGATTGGTCATCGACTTGGATCCGGGTAGCTCGACGCCGGCGTGCACCGGCCCGTCCGACCGAGGAGCTGCCCATGTCACGCCATCAGTCTGCCGTGTCGGTGCGCTCGGGCAGACTTGGAATCGTGTGTGGCAGGTACGTCAACGTGGCGACGACGTCAGATCTGGTCGACGAGTTCGACGTGGACGAGGTCGCCGACGACGACGACCTGCCGCCGTCCTGGAACGTCGCGCCCACCGATCCGGTGCGAGCGGTCGTCCGCCGGCCGCCCCGCGACGACCGATCGGCGCCGCCGCGGCGTGAGCTGCACACCGTGCGCTGGGGGCTCGTCCCGTCCTGGTCCAAGGACCGCAAGGGCGGCGCCAAGATGATCAACGCTCGCATCGAGACCGTCACCTCCAAGCCGGCGTTCGCGACGGCGGCCGCGAAGCGCCGGTGCCTCGTGCCGTCGCTCGGCTACTACGAGTGGCAGAACACCGACGACGGCAAGGTGCCGTGGTTCCTGCACACGGCCGGGCACGAACTGCTCGCCATGGCCGGGTTGTACGAACTGTGGCGCGACCCTGAGCGCGGCGACGACGATCCGGATCGCTGGCTGTGGACGTGCACGATCATCACGCAGCCGGCGACAGACGCCCTCGGCTACATCCACGACCGCACGCCGCTCGTCGTGCCGCGCGAACTGCACGCCGCATGGCTCGACTGCTCGAGCGGTGACGCCGACGTCGCACAGCGCCTGCTCGACCAGATCCCACAGGTGCATCTGCAACCTGACGTCGTGTCGAGCAAGGTCAACAGCGTCAAGAACAACGGCCCGGAGTTGATCGAGCCGGTCGACGCACCGCCCGTCGTGCAGAAGCTGTTCTGATGCGCCTCACCATCGACACGCCCTCGGGCCCGGCCGAGGCGGAGCTCGACAAGCCGACAGGCACGCCGCGGGCCCTCGTGGTGATCGGGCACGGCGCCGGCGGAGGCATCGACGCGCCGGACATCAAAGCGGCCCATTCGGCCTGCCTCGAAGTGGGCGCGGTCGTCGCGCGCATCCTGCAGCCGTATCGCGTGGCCGGGCGGCGCTCGCCGTCGCCAGCACCGGCGCTGGATGCCGCGTGGCTGGCTGTCGTCGCGGCGCTGCGTCGCCGCCGTGGCCTGGGGGAGCTGCCGCTCATCACCGGCGGCCGCTCCAGTGGCGCGCGGGTCGCCTGCCGCACCGCCGGCGCGGTCGGCGCGTCCGGCGTGATCTGCCTGGCGTTCCCGCTACATCCGCCCGGCCGTCCCGATCGGTCGCGGCTGCCCGAGCTCGAGCTGGTGGACGTGCCGGTACTCATCGTGCAGGGCGACCGCGACCCGTTCGGCATGCCGCCGGAGGCGGCGAACCGGTCGGTCGTCGTGATCGCGGGCGCCGATCACGGACTCAAGCGCGGTGCGGCCGAACTCGGGCACGCCGTCCACGATTTCGTGACGTCGCTGGTCCGCGGCAACTGATCAGCGGGCGGCGACCGGCGCGGTCGTTGCATCGGTGAGGCGCACGAGGTCGGCCGGCGCCAGCTGAACCTGCAAGCCGCGCTTGCCCGCGGACACGTACACAGTGTCGAACGCGAGCGCCGACTCGTCCACCACGACCGGGAGTCGCGTCTTCTGCCCGAGCGGTGAAATGCCGCCGACGACATAGCCGGTTGCGCGCGCCGCGGCAGCCGGATCGGCCATCTCGGCGCGCTTGCCACCGAGGACGGCGGCGAACGCCTTCAGGTCGAGTTGCCCGGCGACCGGCACTACCGCGCACGCCAATCGCCCGTCGACCTTCGCAATCAGGGTCTTGAAGATGTGATCGGTCGCCACACCGAGCGCCTCGGCCGCCTCCTCGCCGTAGGCCTCCGCGCGCGAGTCGTGGGCGTACGGGTGCAGCGTGTGCGCGACGTTCTCGCGGGCCAGCAGGGCCGTCGCGGGCGTCCCACCGGACTTCTTGGCCGCTGCCACTGCGCCACCCTAAGCGGGAATGTCCTGTGGGCCCGAGACCGTTGCAACCTCGAACGGCCGAGCCGCACGAGCGGCCGAAACTCCGAGAGGTGGACGATGGCGGTGCTGGACGCTCCGAGCCTGGCGCGCACCTACGTGCCATGGCCGGCAGCCACGCCCGTATCCTCGGGTCCACGGCACGGCGAGCAGAGGAGTGCAGTGGCTGACGAGACGGTCGACACCCGCGCACGTCGCGAGGAGTCCGTCGAAGACCGACGGGCGCGCTTCGAACGCGACGCGCTGCCCTTCCTCGATCAGCTCTATGCCGCCGCCATGCGCATGACGCGCAACCCGGCCGACGCCGAGGACCTCGTCCAAGAGACGTTCGTCAAGGCATTCGCCGCGTTCCACCAGTTCGAAGAGGGCACCAACCTCAAGGCGTGGCTGTACCGCATCCTGACGAACACGTTCATCAACAACTACCGCAAGAAGCAGCGTCAGCCCCAGGAGTCCAACGGCGAGACCGTCGAGGACTGGCAGCTCGCGCGTGCCGAGTCACACACCTCGACCGGTCTGCGTTCGGCCGAGATGGAGGCGCTCGACCACCTGCCCGACTCCGACGTCAAGGCGGCGCTGCAGGCGCTGCCGGAGGACTTCCGGCTCGCCGTGTACCTCGCTGACGTCGAGGGCTTCGCGTACAAGGAGATCGCCGAGATCATGGG